>CAYGVY010000238.1:0-2550 GCA_964353435.1 uncultured Thermoplasmatales archaeon
GAACCTTGCACCACTGCAGGCAACCACACCACTGCGTTCATTAACAAATACCACAGAAAAAAGTGCACCTCTGCTGTCACCTGATGCAGTGTTCGATCAAAAGATCTCCATTCTCATGAGAATTTCCGGATTCCCCAGCCTGTCCGCCTGCATCATCAAAGACGACCAGATCATCTGGTCCAAGGGATATGGATACTATGATGTTTCCGAAAAAAAACAAGCGACGATAGACACCATCTATGTCCTTGCATCGGTCACCAAGACCGTTGTCGGCACCGCCCTCATGCAACTGTATGAACAAGGCCTCTTTGACCTTGATGACGATGTCAACGCCTATTTACCATTTGAGCTTCGAAACCCGAATTTCCCTGATGTTCCCATCACCTTCCGTATGCTTCTGTCCCATACCTCCAGTTTGAATACAAATACTCAAATGCAATACTACTGGCTCAACTTCTCAGGAGATCCGCCCTTTCATTTCTTCCCAGAACCATACCTGAGGGAATTCCTTCTCCCAGGAGGCGCCTATTATGATCCCGGCGTATGGAGCGATACATATCGACCAGGGGAACAGGCGATGTATGCGAATGTCGGCTTTGACCTCATCTCCTATCTTGTCGAATTAATATCTGGTGAACCTTTCCTACAGTACTGTGACACCCATATTTTCTCCCCATTGGATATGGAGAATACCGGTTTCAATCTCTCCGTCTTTGAAATGAATCAGGTAGCGATACCATATCAGCGTTACTTAGGGAGATACTACAAGATTAACGAGCTTGGATTCCTGTTTGGTGAATACACACCCCCCAATCAATATTGGAGGATGCGATTCTACCCGGCAGGTGGACTCTATTCAACAGTTACCGATCTCTCCCATTTTCTCATCGCACATATGAATGGTGGCATCTATCATGGCACGCGGATCCTAAAAAATGAGACCGTGGCACTCATGCATGAGATACAACCAGGGAACGACATTGGGTATGGTCTCGCATGGATGCAGACCTCCATTAGCCCTGGTCTCTCTGTTACAGGTCATGGTGGGGACTTATACGGGGTCGATACATGGATACTCTATGAATCTTCAGAGGATATTGGTGTTATTTACCTCGCCAATGGAAACCCAGCATTCTTCGGGCTCTTACCATTCGGAGGACTGTTTCTCTATAAAATGATCCTGTATTTATTGTTCACAAAAGAAGGACCTCTCAGAGGGGAGATGCAACATGATTTCAAGGTATCATCCAATCCGTTCTTCATAAGGACCTTGATGGTACCTCAACCCATGTTAGGTTGAGAGCATTGCTGCTTAAAAAAAAGGAAAAAGAATACTAGAAAATCTAATCAACGATCGAAATAATTTTTACCCAATCTTCATCGGTGAACCCTGGTATACTTCGTTTGACGAAAGATAAACTGGTGTCTTGAAATTTCATTACCTGGGAAAGAATCAACTTTTTAAAAGGAAGATGCCAGTACATCGTGTGCACGAAAAGATCTCTACTGAGATGTGACGTACACCGTTTAAATTCCTGTAAAGCCTTCTGCCTGGAGTGCATGCTTGTTGCAGCGATTTTCCCAGAGATAAGGGCACCATGCACGCCAAAGCCAAAAAATGGATCTAAAAAGCCTGCCACATCCCCAGCAAGCACAAAGGTTTTTCCAGCGAATTTCGTAAACAACCGTGCTTTTTTAGGGAAATGGGAGACAAGGGAAGACCACCCGGCCAGTTCAATACCCTCGGTTTCTTTAACCAAATCCGTAAATTTCTTTAAATGTTCTTGGGAAAGTCGCAATGGGCCTGATAGTTGGGCTGAAAGCAGCCCGTTTTTCGTCGAAACATATCCGTAGTCAGAGGTAAAACCCCCAAAGTACGCGAGGGACATATTTTCAAGATCGGTCTGTAAGTGCATGTCGAATTGTTTGAAGGTGACATACGGGAGATGGAGGGCTTTCACCATCTTCGAATAGCCTGCAGTTGCAATGATCGAATGGTCAGGAATGCTCCGTAATTCTTCTGAGGTGAGCGGATGTGAAAATTCAAAGGTAACCCCTTCTTTTACCGCTGTTTCATAGAGAAAATAATCAAGGGAAGATGTTCGTGGTCCTCGCTCGACAACATAAAGATTCTGTGTATAAAATACAAGTTTTTTTGGACCAATGTACCCTCTAAAATCATCTAATTTTGAGAAACATGATTCTAATTCTATTCCGATATACCGTTCCATCTGCTGCATATGCAGAGGCGTCATATGAACTGACGGATGACATTCTGACGACCCCCCAATCTTTTCTTCTTTTTCATAGACGGTAACACGATATCCGTCCCTAACGAGATTTATAGCGGAAACCAGACCAGATAAACCGGCGCCATAAATCTGGACATCTTTTAATGTCATTAGTAAAACTAAGTAAGTTGGATATTAATATCTCTTGTTATGGTGATAAATCTTAAATATCAACGTTGAATCATTAAGAGGAGTGTGAATGGTAAAGACCATAGGAGTTCTCGGTGCATCTGGATTAGTTGGAAAAAACCTTATCAAA
>CAYGVY010000239.1:0-2536 GCA_964353435.1 uncultured Thermoplasmatales archaeon
TTACGCGATTGTTCGATTGTATAATCCTCTTTTTTTCTCATTAAAAACCTATACCTCGACGCAACCAACAGTTTTATACATTAAAAAGATAATAATATCTTGGGGAGTCAATCATACATGAGGTAGGGACTTTCCTCCAAAACGCTTCTACTTTTCTTTTTCATGTATCTTTCCTCCTAGATTGAACTCCCCATTCATTATTCAAATTACTCCACCCTGATTTTACAACCCTTTTTAACCAACGCTATATTATACAGAACCGCCAGAAGCAATAGTAATGGTATTACCAATTTGATTGAGGTTTTCATCAAATAATCCCAGCATTACAGGGAAATACACCACAACGTTTTCATACTCTCAACTGATGTGAGGTATCAACGGGGAAAACATTGTTAAAAAAATAATCCTGGAGAGGCAAGTACTATGGGAAAAACCATTATCCAAAAAATTTTCGAAGCTCATTCAAAAAGTACCGCAAATATCGATGAGATCATTGATGTCACTATTGACGTGAGAGTTGCACGTGATTTCGGTGGAGCTAACGTCGTCAAACATCTTGAAGAAAACAACCTTTCTATTGATGACCCAAAGAAGACGTTCTTCACCTTTGATTGTAACCCTGGCGGTTGTGATCAGAAATACGCGGAGAATCAACAGATATGCCGGGTGTTTGCTAGAAAATACGGCATTAAAATTTATGATATCAATAGCGGCATCGGAACCCATCTCGCATTCGAAGAAGGGCTTGTGTATCCAGGGTATACGTTCGTATCAACAGATTCTCATGCGAACATCCTCGGCGCACTCGGAGCATTCGGCCAAGGAATGGGGGATATTGATATTGCGCATGTGTTCGCCTATGGGAAGATCTGGTTTAAAGTCCCTCCATCAATAAAAATTATTCTCAAGGGAATGCCATCAAAAACTGCAACCCCGAAAGATGTTGTCTTGAAAATGAATAAAGAACTTGGAGCGAACGGACTGCTCGGGTACGCCGCTGAACTTTATGGCGAATACATTGATTCATTATCATTAGATGGGAGGGTCACGATAGCATCGATGGCAACGGAAATGGGCGGTATCATCATCTTGTTTTCCACCAATGAGAAAGTCATGGGGTACTACAAGAAAACGTTTGGAATCACCATCAAACCAATCAACGCAGATCCTGACGCATATTACGAACGAACTATGGAAATGAACATCTCAGAACTTCCACCACAGATATCACGTCCTGGTCATCCAGAGGATGTTGTCAATGTTGCTGACGTCAGAGGTGTACCTGTTGATTCTGGGTTTGTCGGATCGTGTACCAACGGTCGCCTCGAGGATATGCGGGCGGTTGCTGCCATTCTGAAAGACAAAACAATAGCACCAGGAAGAATCCTGAAGATCGTTCCTGCTACTGACACAATATGGAACACCTGTCTGAAGGAAGGGCTGGTGAAGATTTTCAAAGACGCGGGAGCATTGGTTGGTTCTGCGGGTTGTGCTGGGTGCGCCGCTGGACAAATCGGCCAAACCGGAAAAGGGGAGGTTACGATTTCTTCTGGGAACCGGAACTTCGTCGGGAAACAAGGAAAAGGGGACATTTTCCTGGCATCACCAGAAACCGTCGCTGCATCATTACTCGCTGGGTACATCACGACTGTTGACGCGATTCCAAAGAAACCAGCACCAGTGAAAGTTGAAAAGATTCTTACAAAAAATGAGACACTTCAGAAGAAAGAGCTGGTTGCTCCGCCACTCACCGTTGAAGGCAGAGCATGGGTCATCCAAAAAGACAACATTGACACCGATATGATCTACCACAACCGCCATCTTCCAATCACTACTATATCAGAGATGGGGCAGTATACATTTGGGAACCTGAAAGGATATGAACAATTTGCTAAAGAAGCAAAGAAAGGCGATATCGTCGTGGTCGGAAAGAATTTCGGCTGTGGGAGTTCCCGGCAGCAGGCAGTCGACTGTTTCAAAGCACTAGGAATTAGTGTGATAGTCGCAGAATCATTTGGTGCGATATATGAGAGAAATGCGATCAATAGCGGGATGCCGATTCTCACTGTAGAGGGTATTACGAAAAATATCCATGAGAAAGACATCGTTTCCATTGATTTTACTACCGGTATGATTAAGGATAAGACACAGGGAAAAACATATCAAGCAAAACCATTTTCTGAAGCGCAAAAAGAAATCTATCTCCGTGGAGGTTTGTTAGGAAGGTGAGATAATATGGGAATGACCTTTGCAGAAAAAATCCTTGCAAAATATGGTAGTGAGAAAAAAGTCGTACCCGGGCAGATCCTAACGGTAAAACCTGATCATCTGCTCATGCATGATAATGCGGCACCAATTGTCTCAAAGATACAACCAGAATTAAAAGAGTACGGTATCTTCAGCAAAGACCTTCCAGTTATTGTCCTTGATCATGTCATCCCAGCAGCAACTGAAAAAAATGCAGTGCAACATAAACAGATACGTGAGTTTGTCAAGAAATATAAGATAAAACATTTTTTTGACGTCGGGTACGGTG
>CAYGVY010000240.1:0-2533 GCA_964353435.1 uncultured Thermoplasmatales archaeon
TCGGTATCAACGAGAACATATTTACCATATCTTTGAACGAGTGTATGCCCCCCGGTTTTTCCGATATAATAAAAGATAAGGGATCCAGTAATACTCCCGAGAGTGCTGACGAGTATTACTAGGACTCCATTAAAAGAACCTTGTGCGACAAGGAACCCTGCAAACGGCATGACAAACTCAGAGGGCACAGGAACAATCATACTTTCAAGCATCATGAGAAAAAATATTCCAGCATACCCAAGAAGAGATATTGTTGAGAGCACAAAACTTCCTATAGCCGCGAGAATTTCTGATAGAATTGACATGAGCAGGTGACGAAAATCAATAGGACTTATTTATACTTCGTTCTCTAATCGGTCTTATAAATTTTAGAGATTCTATCAAAAAAAAATGTTATTTGATAAAACGCGAGGTTAAAAGCGTGGGTAATATACAGAGGCTTGCAACAAAGGAAAAGCCGATCAGTGTTATTACAACGATACTAAACTGATGGAGTGAAGGGATAGCAACAGCAAAGGTTGATAGTAATGCAACAATGGTTGTGGTTGCCGCTCCTACCAGCGACCACCCTGTTGTTTCAATCGTGGTTTTTACCGCTTCGATTTTTGATACTCCTTTTGCTATTTCTTCTCTTACTCGCTGTGTCGTCTGAATACTATAATCTATGCCGGTACCAACCATTATCGAAGCTACCGTGATATTGACGATTGAGAGTGGTATATCAAACATTACTAAAGCACCGGGCTCCCATGCTATTACCACTAGGACAGGGATAAGTGATAAGAATCCAATTCCAATAGAATTAAATCCGATGATTAAACACGCTAAGACTAACAAAAGGGCAATCAAGAGAGATGTTGCTTGTGAACTCATGATCTGTTTATTGATCTCAACGCTGACAACGTCCTGACCGGCGAGCAGAGAGACACGTCCGTTCTGCGGGATTATAGCGTTCTGTGCAATGTCATTAACCTGGTTGACAAGCTTCTCCAATGTTCCCACGCTTGTACCCGCTGCAAAGGATACAACAATTATTGTTTTTGAATACTGATCATCGACGAGACCTTTTCTTGCGATTTTATCAAGAATAAGTGTATTGACACCTACAAGCTCAGCGATTTTTTCAATGATTTTACTGCGTTCTAGCACGTCGTTTATCTTCTTGATTTCATCAGCAATGGAATACGCAGATCCACCAGCATCTCTGATCTCTACTTCCATGTTGTAGATCGCTTCAATGACTTCAGGATACGTCAGGCCCTGGCTGTTTGTTTCAATGTACAATGCGTTGAAATTCGTACCGCCACCAAAGTTCTTTGAATATTCCAGGAGTTTTTCAACCTCGGGAATTCCTTCTGGTGCCATGTCAAGGTAATTCACGTCGGTCTTTACTTGAGGGAGAACAATCAATGAAAGGATAACAAAGAAACAGGCGACGGCAAACAGCCTCTTTCTGTTCTCAACAAGGAAGCTGGCGAAGCGTTTCCAATGATGATTCGTCTCATGTTTCTCAAACTTGAGCACCAGACAGAGACAGGGGACAAGAATGGTTGCTGAGATGAATGCAAACATAATACCAATTGCACATCCAAAACCGAACGTAACCATCGGCGGCATATTGGATGTCATTAAGGAGCCGAAACCGATAATCGTAGTAAACGCACACATAAACACTGCTTTTCCAGTGAGTCCCAGCGTTCGTTCCACTCGCTCTACTTTATCTTGCACCGTATGTTCTTCAGCGAATCGATTTGCAAGGTAAATCGAATAATCCACTCCAAGCCCAAGTAACAATGCAGCAACAGCGATCGAAAGTATAGTGAGTTCAGGTTGAATAATACCTAAGACTCCAAAGGTAAGTAGAAGCGCGTACCCCAGGGGCATGAATCCAATTAGAAGACCTTTTAGGGTACGATGGAAGAAGAACAGAACACATGCGACACCAACAGCGGCTAAGGGGAACACGATTTTCAGGGACTGGAAGGTTTGTTCTTTCATCGCCTCCTGCATTGCAAGAGAACCGGTAACGGTCATGGTTGAATACCGAGCATCTTTTTCAAGGGCTGTTTTTACATTTTTAAGTATCTGATTATTATCTGCATTATCTGAGAGTTGGAAGATGATCACCGCAACTTTATAGGAATTAAGGAAGAGGACGCCTTCCCGCGATTGGATACGTGCCATGTAGGTGTTGATTAATTCGGGATCATCAGGGATTTCGTATTTCCCTGTCCCTCCAAGACCCTCAAGGAGCACTGGTTTTGCATTTTCTTCTTTGATAAGCTGAGCAATGCTGCTGACTGAAAAGACACCGTCAGTTTTCCCTTTATCAAGTTCATACGTGTTTATTTTAGTGCTCACTCGGTCCATTTCCCGTAGGACGTACGGGTCACGGATGTCATCTGCTTCAACATAGATGATGATAGTAGAGCCTATCTGGAATTCTTGATTGATCTTATTCCACAGCTGTACTGTCGGATCATTTTGAGGTAAAAATGTTGTCAGATCAGACTGCATGTACACATTACGGACT
>CAYGVY010000241.1:0-2530 GCA_964353435.1 uncultured Thermoplasmatales archaeon
TATTGTTATCCCAATAATCATAATGGGCAAACCGTCGCAAGGACGCCTCAATGCCTCCGACTACAATCACACATGACTTAAAATATTCCTTCAGTTTGTTACAATAAAAAATCACTGCACGATCAGGCATTTTCGTGGCATCATTGTATTTATCTTCGATTCTTTTTCGTTTCAACGGTGTATAGTTATGAACCATGCTATCAATCGAACCGGAAGTGACACCAAAACAAAGACGAGGCGCTCCTAACTTTGTATAGTGTTCTTTTATTTCCGGTTTCTCGATAACACCAACACGGTAACCTTTCGCATCAAGCACCTTTGCAATAACACCCACCGGTGAGAGCGGATGATCATCGTAATACTCCCCGCTGATAAGGATTATATCAAAATCACTACCGGTCTTGGCAATCATGCTTTTTTCTCTTATAGAATCCTGCTATATAAACATTCAACAATTGTGACACCGGAAAGATTCATTAATCTCTTACTTTTTCCGTTGCCGATGACAGATATCCTAATCACGAACGATGACGGCTACAAATCCGCAGGGTTTGTCCCCCTCATCAAAGAACTTTCAAAAGAATTCTCAGTAACCGCTGTTGTCCCTGACCGAGGACGAAGCTGGATAGGCAAAGCAATCACGACAAAAAAACAACTACGACTCAAAAAAATTAACTACCAAGGGGTTGACATGTTCCTTCTTAACGGAACCCCTGCTGATTGTGTACAAATCGGGTTATATGATATTGTTGACACACGCCCAAAAATGGTGATTTCAGGAATAAATATTGGACTAAATATCGGTCAAGCGCGGACGCTTAGCTCAGGAACGATAGGGGCAGCAATAGAAGGATCTCTTGACGGGGTAAGAGCAATCGCCTCATCACTTTCTATCCCTCTCAATATAAGAGATAATTTAACCGATTTTTATCATCCAAAAAGCTATCCTCTCTTTGAAAACGCGGCGAAGATAACAACAAAAATTGCCACCATTGTCATTAACAAGGCTTTTAATGACGTGGATCTCTTTTCCCTCAATATCCCGTTTCATGCTACCATTGATACACCACTAGAAATTACCACACTTTTCAAAACACGATACGGCAGACTTTTCCACAAAAAAGGAACCAAATTCATCCATCGGACACCACCCGTGGAATTCAAAAAAATGATCGAAGGCTCTGATCTTAAAGCACTAAATGAAAACAAGATCTCACTCACGCCAATGAATATCTCATTTGCGGCACATCATTCATTAAAAACCGTGGAACAGGTCTTTAAACAAGAATGGTAAAGATATCTGTTTTTTATGCCACAAAAAAGAACGCAATCGCGATAATAGAATAGACACTTATCAACTGTGCTCCTTCCAACCAATTACATCTTCCATCAGCAGAAAGATAGTTTACAATCAACACAGCAAGCATGACTGCAAGGATCTCAAACGGACTAAAAACAAGTGAAAACCCAAAATTAAAAACTGAACTGATTAGCATAAGTATAGGGACGACGAATAACGCAATCTGTATTGCACTACTCAGACCAATCTCGATAGAGACATCAAGCTTGTTTTTAACAGAAAAATGAACTGCAGTGGATATCTCTGCTATATTCGTAATAACCGCAATCACCACGAGTCCAATAAATATCTGTGAGATACCAATAGCATGGGCAGCATGCTCTATGGTTCCAACAAGAAGTTGAGATTCAACAGAAACAACAACAATGGTAATGAATAGAATCAATGCAGCTAGCCTTCTGTTCATCGTCGGTTTTTCAAGGGTCGCTTTTATCTCATCACTTGCGTCAAAAAGATCTTTATGTGTACGTAATGAAAAGAAAAGACCCGCAAGATAAATCAACGCCATTACAACAGCAACTGCACTGCTTAGAGTCTGGATATGCGGACCAGCCGGTGTAAGGACATTATAGACACTTGGAATCGCTAAGCCTGCAACTACAATAATAAGCATGGTTGAAGAAACCGCAATGGTCTCATTATTGAACCGCTGGTTTTTAAACCGCAATCCACCGGTAAAAATACTTAGCCCAACGAGGAGTAGAATATTTCCAATAATACTTCCGATAAGAGATGCCTGTACGACTTGTATCAAACCAGCCCTTAGCGCTAAGATTGCGATAATTAATTCAATTGCATTTCCAAATGTTGCCGAAAAAAGACCACTGACCGTTGGATTTGTCTGCAATGAAATTTCCTTTGTTGAATATCCCATAATCCGGGCAAGGGGAACAATTGCGAGAACCGATGTAAGAAAGATGAGTGATTCTTCTTTTGTGAAAAGATACAGTAAAAGACTGATAGGAATGAACACTAAAAGTAAATAGAATACCTTTCCGATTCTAAGTTTTTGGATAATGGTTTGTTTTATGGGGGGTGAGTAGAAACCTTTTGCCAATTTTTTACGTCCTACAATAAAAGGAATCATGCAAGACGATATCACAGCAATGTATCTAAAATGTTTCGAAAGTGAAAAGTTAATGTATCTCCGTGAGATGTTGAAAACTGATG
>CAYGVY010000242.1:0-2526 GCA_964353435.1 uncultured Thermoplasmatales archaeon
ACCATATATTTACACACCTCTAAAGTGCTATTTTTCAACTACGTCCCCTCGGAGTCCCCCAGGTTCCGCCATTATTTTTCTTTGATTACCTTCTCTTCCTTATTTAAATAAAGTGTTTTTATAAGATTACCTTGATTGTCGTATTGTTTTTTGAGTATGGCAAAACCTCTAACATTTTCCTTTAACTTATCATCTGTTCCATAAAACCTAGTTTCTAGGTGTCTTCCATTCTGATCAAATGTCATGCGATATATTGAAACACCACCTTTATTCTCTTTCAATTGACTGTCTGCCCCATAACATCTAGTTTCGATTTTGTTTCCCTGCTTATCATACTTAAAACGCCATATAGCAACCTCCCCAATATGCTCCTTTAACTTATCATCTTTATCATAAAAGCTTTCCTCAATGCTGTGGCCAGCTTCATCGTATTTAGTGCGTAGGATTGCATATCCCCAAACTTTGTCTTCCTTCAACTTATCATCAGCACCGTACAATTTTTGCTCAATCCCGTTGCCATGTTTATCATATTGACAACGAATAATAGCAATCCCAGACTTTTTATCTTCCTTTAAATTGCCGTCATCACCATAAGACCTTTGTTCAATAATGTTGTTTTTGTTGTCATATACGTATTTAACTTCGTAAACTCCATTGGTATTTACAGTTCTTTCACCTTGTTCGTTGAGGTAAATTTCTTTAATTTTGCGACCTCCTTCATCCAGTACATCGCTTTTACGGTAGTAATCAATCTTTTGGGTGGCACAACTAATCATCAAGAAGGTAGAAGTAATAACTAAAATAGTAAACATTTGGAAAAATCGCCCCATAACTGCACCTCCTTTGCACGCCCTCATCTCTTTAATCTCTTCCAATACCCCCTCCCTACTTACAATCCCCTTCCTATAGTTACTTATTAAATCTTTTAGTATTTAACGACGGAAATCAGCGGTGGCTGTAAGCCATCCGCTGGAGTGACTGGTTATGCAACTTTGTTTTATAATTATTTTAGCTTTGTCACGCCAACCTTTGCGCCATTATTTAGATTAATCATTTCTCCGCTGCAAACAATCACTTCCTCGGTTGGAAGCCACAACATTGAATCAATCCTATTGATAGCATCTACCTTCCAAACAGACATATCCTCCAGAATGATTATTGATCCATCATTGCTTTTAGATTGAATCCAATGTTTATCTGTGCAATCAACTTTTGGAGATGGTTTACTATCCTCAGTTGAAGGTGGGGAACTTGGTGTCTTAATAGCACCAAGGAATTGTGAGTTCCAGATACGACATTTTTGACCAAGGTCTGGAATCAACAATTCAGAACCTACACCTAGAAAAATTCCAGGATAATTGATCAAGATAGTTTTTCCTTCATATCTCCAAAGAGATAAACAACCGACACCCTTTTCTATTAAGTAGGCATTACCATTAAACCTAACGATGATGGCCTTATCATTCATGGTTTTTTGCACATAAACATATTCAGCTCCTCCGTAAACATTCTGTGCCAAAAAGGTGTGCATAGTGCTAAACAGTAAAATAACCAACACCCTTTTAAATCCTAAGAGGCGAGCGAAGCCACAGCCTATTGATCGTCCCTTTTTTAGCCGCGGGTTATGCACTTCAAAGGACGTTTTGTGGAAAATGTTTTGCGTCAATTTTCTCAAGCCTTTCGGGGACTTCCTTTATTGTATCTACTAGTCTCCAATTTAAAATATCTATGCAGAACTTTGCCCATTCAACCCACACAACTAAAGCTGTACGGATGATAGTTGCGACATCGTTCAAAATAACATCAGGTCGGTAATGATCTCTACTATAGGAAACCTGTCTCCTGAGTGACCACGGTGATCCATGTATATAGGAGCTCATTTGCTTATAAACAAGTTCATAGAGTCTTTGAAAAACAGGTCCGCATTCACGAGCTTGCGCGGATATACTTTTATTGCACCAGTTAGAAAATGATCTTCTACGGCCCTTTTTGTCGACAAATGTGTATGTCTGTTTCGCTTTTTCGTATTTTCCGGATACGGACTCTTGAAAGGCCCTAAGCCTTTCGACATGTGCGGGGTTTGCCGTACTGCTTTCCCATTCAAGAATAGACGATGATATTTCGTAAGCTTCTATGTCTGCATAACCCCAGAACAAGTCAGACCGTGATTTAGATTCCAATGAGATATATCTCAAAGTTATCAGGCTTTCGCAAAGCAACCTCACATGAGATGATGCTTGATGAATTAGCTCACAACGCAACAGAATGTATATGGCATTTAATGTAGATAGATCTTTGTTTATGGTACAAAGCAAGATTTTCTTGAAAGGAGTGTCAGCCAAAAATGTTCGTTCTTGGCGCATGGCTTCTCTTTCGGTCTCAGCTACGATATCTCCAAACAGATCGAGCCACTCCCACACTTTTTCCGGGAAATCAATCCGCCTTATTGTTTCACAGATGTCAATTCTAGGCATTATTTTCTAATAAGATTTTGTGAATGCATAACATCAGAAATCAGCGGCTTTG
>CAYGVY010000243.1:0-2520 GCA_964353435.1 uncultured Thermoplasmatales archaeon
ATAGGGATGATGGGTGCTGCCGCTGGTGAAGCGCTGGCCGCGGGAGTCATTTTTACGATCCCTGCCTTGGTTCTCATGGGAACCTGGACGGAGATTCATTATGTTGAAACGACGTTGATTGCGTTATTTGGCGGTATGCTTGGTGTGCTGTGGATGGTACCGCTCAGACGCGCCCTTATCATTAACACCGATTTACCGTTCCCTGAAGGGGTCGCGGTTGCCGCGGTGTTAACCACAACGGTTGGTGGAGAAGGCGCTGAATCAGGGAAGAAATCTGGGGGAAGCGGTGTCAGCGGGGTTTGGCTTATTGTTGGTGTTCTGGCAGCTGGCTTGTTCAAATTCGGTCAGGTTGGTCTAAAAATATTTGCTGGTGCTATCCATGGTATTGTAAATATCGGGAAATTCGACATCGGCAGCGGAGAAAAATCAGGGGTCTTCTACGGGGGTGTTGCCACGTCTCCTGCCTTGCTTGGTGTCGGCTGGATTATCGGGCCTAAGATTGCCTCCTTCGTGTTTGTCGGAGGTCTTATCGGCTGGGTTATTCTTGTTCCGCTTATCGCCTTGGCAACAGGGCTTCCAGCGCCGGTCTCTCCATCAGAGGTGACTGATGCACTTGCGTTAGGATTCGGGAATGCTGATGCCGGGTACCAGATCTGGGGGTTCTTCGCTATCTGGGGAAACTACATCCGGTACATTGGTGTTGGCGCCATGGTCGTCGGTGGTCTGTACACGATCTTTAAACTCCGATCGAACCTTGCCAGTGGCATTAAAGAAGCTATTGCAGGTATTAGAGGCGGAAAAGTGGCAGTAAAGAAGAGAACAGACACTGATCTTAATATCAAGTTTGTTTTCCTGATGATCGGATTACTCACCATTCCAGTCTTCCTTGTATATGTGTGGATTTCAAGTCTATGGGTAGTGTCCGCGGTCATGGCGGTGTTCGCGATTTTATTTGCTTTCATTGCCAGCGCTATTGCCGGATACATGGCTGGACTGCTGGGATCATCCAATAACCCGATCTCTGGTGTCACGGTCTCCGTGTTACTGATCACCTCATTAATTCTTCTTGGGTTTGGTCTTTCCGGAAATGTTGGCGCCGCCGGTATTGCGATTCTCATCGCCGCGGTGATTTGCTGTGCCGCCGCTATCTCCGGGGATGTCTTGCAGTCGATGACGTGTGGTCAGATGATTGGTGCAACACCTCGGAACCAGCAGATCGCGGAAATCGTCGGTGTTGCTGCTGCTGCCCCGATTCTTGCATTGGTTGTTCAAGCATTGGACAAGGCGTACCATATCGGCAGTACGAATCTGCCTGCGCCACAGGCGTTCCTTATGCAGGGGATCGTCCAGGGCGTCCTTGGCGGACAAATGGTCTGGCCGTTTGTGGTCGCAGGAGCAGTGCTTGCGTTCGTGTTAATCCTCATTAACCTGCCAGTCCTTCCTGTTGCGATTGGTATTTATCTCCCGTTCACGTTGAGTACTCCGATTTTTGCTGGCGGTATCGTCCGCGCGATCACCAATAGGGCTATCGCAAAGAAATACGGGTCGGCAGATGAAGAAGAGATTAGCGATTGGGAGCTTGCTATCAAGCAAACCGATGTGCAACCAAAAGAAAAGATTATAAGAACTGGACTTCTTCTCACCGCGGGATTGATCGCAGGAGAGGCCTTGATGGGCGTCATCGTCGCGTTCCTCATTATCGGAGGATTTAACTTCGCGATCTTTGACTATCCGCCGATTCTACCAGCGGTGCTCGTCTGGGTCTTCATCGCAGCACTCCTTGCATACATCCCATTGAGGGAAATTTACGCGAAAGACAAAGAGTAAAGGGCTTCCGACCGCTGATGAGTTTCTTTTATACAAACCGAAACGGTTAGATTTCGAATGGTCAACGACGGACGATGGTCTTGTGGTGATAACAGTCCCAAAATTTACCAGTAACTTCGGTAAGTCCTTTTGTAAAGCTTTGAAGCGAGACAATACCTTCAAAGCCAACCTTGATAAACTCGGGTCAGCCATCTGGAAACAGTGTGAGGGGACCAAAACTGTGAAAGAAATCCTGGATGTGGTTACCAAGGAATTTGCTGATGAAAAAAACATCGATCAGCGACTCTTTCTGTTTCTCCAGCAACTCAGAGCCCTGTGCTACATCGTGTACTAGCGTTTCTCAAGATGCGCACTCTTCACCTGGAAAATACCATTATCTCGATTCCATTCTTTTAAGAATTCATCAATCACGAGTTTCTGGGAAAACAAGGGTCCGGAGAGCACGAGTGTCTCAAATTCGCCTCCTTCACCAGCGATGTTGATCTTATATTTTTCATGAAGGGAGACAAGGGCATCGATCGTTTGTTCATCGATGGTTTTGCCTAGCCAGGTCTCATCAAACCCAGCGGCGAACACGCCGACAATGATGATGTGGAATCCAGCTTTCACCTGGTCTCGCAACAGGAGTTCCTGGTTCTTATGCCAGAGAGGGGTAAACGACTTGATTCCTATCTCGTCACATATTTTTTCGAT
>CAYGVY010000244.1:0-2510 GCA_964353435.1 uncultured Thermoplasmatales archaeon
AGTAGCACAATAAGTCAGAATGATGGAAAGAAATCATCAACACTTAAAATTCCAGATAGTCATATTATTGAAAATATACCGTATGTGAATCAAGGAGACTCCATGTATTGTTGGTGTGCAACTGTTACAATGACCTTTCAGTATTATGGAATCAATACTTCTCTTTTTGAGATGTTGTTTAATTCAGGTATTGGATATTCTGTTGGATATAAGATACAATGGCCTTGTCTAGGTATACCAGGCTATTTATTTGGTCAAGAAGCGGAGGAGAGGCGGTTTCTTGCGGATATCTACGGTGTAAAGTATAGTTATAGCGATTTTTATGATACCTCAATTTCTGATGATAGCAAATGGCAAATGTATTGGACATCTGTCAAAGAAAACATCTCTCAAAATATACCTGTGACAACTACAATATGGATGGATGAACTACCATATTATGAAAACCAACCATATGAACATTACATATTGCTTGTAGGGTATAATGAAACCAATAACACAGTATGCGTTCATGATTCAATTGCAACTGTGTATGGTACCTCAATGACGAGTGGTGCATATATTCACATACCTATTGATTCCTTAAAAAATGCCATAAAATATTTAGACTATACATATTTAGTTGAAACATTTGAAGATACAAGTGATGAACCTTTATCAAAAAAAGATGCTTTTGACCTTGCTCATTCGAGGAATATAAACAAAATGAAAGGGGATGCAAATGCTTTTGATAAAGACTGTAATAGATCTGGTGGACCTTTCTATATCTTTGGAGTTCATGCGATAAAATTCATAAAACATAGTTACAACATGAGAAATAAAATAATGCTGACCATCAGTGATACAATAAGAGGAACAGATACAAGACTCACTTTGGCAGATTATTATTGGTGGATGTATGTTGAAAAACATAATATGTCTCAATATTTAATGAAAAACCTAGATTTGTATCCGAATGCAGAATTTGAGGCAACGATGTTAGAAGCAGAGGCAGGTAACTGGTTGTTGCTTTATTATAAAAACATAGAACTATGGTCTATCCCAATTTTTAAACTGCCAAAACAAATATCAGTGCTGAAAGAAATACGAGAAATCTTTGATGTTATAATTTCTATTGAGAAAGATATTATAGCTAATTCTCCCAAAACAGCATTTATACGATCCCCCGCAGAATTTGAACCTGTCGATGAATTAATTGTGACATGGCCAAAATGGCGTAACATAGTATTCGAATTAAAACAACAATCCTATATGATTGATCTCATAGAAGCAGCAGAAGACGCAGTACAAATACAAATAAACATCAATAATCCGCTACAAAAAATACTTATCATCTCACAATTACAAAAAGCAGGAGTTCCGATAGAGAACATTACTTTTTCATATATACATACCAATCTCATGTGGTGCAGAGACTATGGCCCCTTTTTTATAGAAAAAAACGGAGAACTAGCTATTGTCGATTTTAATTACTATGGCTGGGCAGCGAGACCGAAGGATAATTTATATCCGACATTTTATGGGATACAAAACAATATAGATTATAATTTTTCATCGAACTTTTTTCTCTGTTTGCAAGGCGGGAACTATATGACCGATGGTCAGGGACGAGCAATGATTGCTGATAAACCACTACATATGGGCAATAATAATCGATTATTAAAGAATGAAGAAATCAAAGATCGATTAAAATCTGCTCTAGGTTTGGATGAGGTATATATCTTCACGTCACAAAAAGATGATGGCACCGGTCATATCGACATGTTTTCAAAACTATTAGATGAAAATACGGTGCTTGTAGGACGGTGGGAGCCTAACGATGTTGATTATCAAATTTTAGAGGATAATGCTATTAATTTTTCGTATCTTGGTTTAACTGTGATACGAATCCCTATGTTGCGAGACCAAAACTCAAAATACCACACGATTTGGACTTATACAAATTCCCTTATCATTAATGGACCGCATAAGAAAGTAGTACTGGTACCTCAATATAATGTTTCTGAGGATGCTATGGCAATCTCAATTTATCAACAAGCAATGCCAGAATATGAAATACGTGGAATAGATTGTAGAACAATTATTCCTGGTGGCGGGGCTATTCATTGTACGACGATAACAAGACCATTTATAGGGTAAATTAGAATCGTTGTCCTTAGGAATTTTCTGGTGTGAGTAAGAATTTTGGCAATTTCCCCACTGCGTTCCCGATACTACGGCACCTGATGGGATACTAAAATATTCCTCCTTCATTTTTTTTCTTTTACTTTTAATTTGATTCGCACTTAAAACATTCATTTCTAAAGGTATATTTCTAAATGCAGGGGAAGGGATTTGAACACCAAAATACATGTAAAATTAATAGATTTCTCCTGTTGACCTAAAAAGAGTTGGATAGACGGGATTTGAGCATCAGTTTATTAGTAAAATTATTCCTGTTTCAGTGCAGACAGCACACAATCTTTATTATAGACGGCATTATTGCACAATAGATTGAGGAGCAGTGTATT
>CAYGVY010000245.1:0-2510 GCA_964353435.1 uncultured Thermoplasmatales archaeon
AGATAATCCCGATAAAGAAAGCTGCAATGATGATCGCAGGCACTATACCGGCGAGGAACAGCTTTCCTATGGACTGTTCGGTGATAACTCCGTACAGGATCAGGACCACGCTTGGGGGTATGAGACAGCCCAGCGTTCCCACAGTTGCAATAACGCCCGTTGAGAGTCTTTTATCATATCCATAGCGGTCCATTTCAGGCATTGCCACGCTCGCAAAGGTTGCGGTTGTTGCCGTTGCCGAACCGCAAATGGCCTTGAAAGCACTGCCTCCGAGCACTGTCGCCATCGCAAGGCCACCGGGAATATGGCCGATGAACTTATGCGAACAGTCATAAAGCCGTTTCGCTATACCGGCCTTGAAACCAAGCTGCCCCATAAAGATAAAGAGGGGAAAGACGGTGTATCCGTAATTGGTGATAACATCAAATGTATCCCTGGCCAAGAGATTCAAGGCTACAGAAACACCGCTCAGGTAAGAAAAACCGATGAAACCCACGATTGCCATAGCAAAACCTAACTCAATGCCTGTTGCAAAAAGGATTAAAAGCAAAAAGAGCATTGCAGTGCCTATTATCACCTCATTCATGTTGGCCTCTCCTCCAAATGCTGATTATATCATTACAAAATACAAGGCACTGAATGAAACAGCAGATCGCCACGCCGTAAGCAAAAGGATAGAACGGCAGTTGAATAGTAGGTGACACTTGGCCCGACGAACGAAACTCGTTACCTGCGGCAATGAGCTTGTACCCTATAGAGAAGAAAAGAAGAAGGCAAAGAATACGGGTAAACGTTTGTATAACGTCTTTCTGCTTCGGGCCAAAGTGATCTATACCGACCTCCATAAACACATGTCCCTTGTCATATGAGACCTTGGGGATAGTAAATCCAATGACAACAGCCAGCAACAAACCTACAACTTCATATGTCCCGATGATGGGGTGGCCAAAAGCACGCATGATAACATCAGCAATAGTCAACAACATCATGAAAAAAAGGGCACCACTACCGATAGCATCAAGTACATTAGTCACACGCCTGAGAATATTTCCAAGCATATTTCCCATTGTCCCTCCTTTCTTATTACTTATCTACTTACTGTCCTACCCAAACATCCGGGCGAAAAAACTCAAAGCCTCTTCCCGTTTCTTCTATAATAATACGGATGTCCATCCCCTAGACAGGCGTGTGTGTGGTTGAGTGCCTGTCATATTGTCCTACTTCCCTATCTTTTTCTGGATTTGTTCCAGACCATCCAGAACCCTGTCAGGGGAAAATGGTGTCTGTTTCAGCCTCACACCCGTGGCGTCATACACGGCATTGGCCACGGCCGCAACCGTTCCAGATACATAACCTTCACCCACCTCCTTGATATTAAAATGGTGGTCCCTGCTGTATTTCTCGGTTATCACATCGATATAGGCTGTATCCACCATGTCGAGCGCACAGGGAATTTTGTATTCCAGAAATGAGGGATTTATGATGCAGCCCTTTTCTATGCGGAGCTCTTCCGAAAGGATTTGTCCTTGCCCCATGGAAACCTGTCCATCGATCTGCCCCTCAACCAGCATCGGATTGATCGGAAATCCACAATCGTGTGCCGTCGTTGCTTTTAGCACCTTCACTACGCCCGTTTCGGTATCCACCTCCACCTCTGCAACCTGGGCATAGCAGGAGTAGTTTTCTGTCCACCTGCCTTTGGCTGTAGCGAGACTCGGGTGGGTCGGTTCTTCTTTCATTGTCCTAAAGTGACCTTCGCCTATTACAGAGTCGCCTTTGTTCTTTGCGATGCTTGCTGCAACTGCCTGGGCGTAAGTTATCTTCTTGTCTGGAGAATGCTTGACGAAGATCTCTTTGTTACGAACCGCCAAGTCGTTCACATCCTCATTCAGTTTTTCTGCTGCACAGTCAAGAAGTTTTTTCATGGCATGCGCTGCCGCCTTCTTGGCTGCGTTGCCTGTCACCCATGTCAAACCGCTTATCCACGAACCTATGTCCACCGTTGTGGTCTCAGTGTCGGCGGCGTTGACCTGCACGTCTTCAATGGGTATCCCAAGCTCCTCTGCGACTATCTGACTAAGCACAGTTTCTGCGCCCTGCCCAAGGTCTACCGCTCCAGTGATAAGGGAGACGCTCGCATCATCATTCAGCTTAACTATCACCGACGAGCTGTTCGGGTAAACCAGTGAACCACCAAAATAGGATGTCACACCCATGCCAATCCCATGTTTAATCTTCGAGTCTTTTTCGCGCTCTCGCTTGCCAACGCCGTATTTGTTTCTAAAATCAGTTTTCTTAGCTACCTCATTAATACACTCGATGAGGCCAAAGTTTTTCACAGAATCCCCATTCGGTAGAGACTCCCCCGGTCTCCGGGCATTCTTAAGGCGAATTTCAACAGGGTCGATGCCGAGTTCTTCAGCGATCATGTCGAGTTGGGACTCCGCAGCTAATCTCATCTTCGGCGCTCCGTGCCCTCTCTGTGGGCAGTGCACAAGATTGTTCGTATA
>CAYGVY010000246.1:0-2506 GCA_964353435.1 uncultured Thermoplasmatales archaeon
TGAGAAAAAAAAGAGAAAGAAGTTCTTCCATGACAGAATTATCATAGAAGAAAGAATAAAAGAAGCGAAAAACCAGGTGTTACTTGTTTTGCTCCTGGAATTCCCTTAAAAACTTACAGAGCACTTCGGTGCCTTCAAGCGACATCGCGTTGTACAGAGAGGCGCGCATGCCACCGACATCCCGGTGACCCTTGAGACCAATGAGTCCCTTCTTCTTTGCTTCATCAACGCATTTCGCTTCAAGCTCCGGGGTTGCCAAATTAAAAGTAATGTTCATGAGTGATCGTGACTCTGGTTTTGCAACACCACGATAGAAACCCTGAGAGTTGTCAATGATGTCGTAGAGCAGTTTTGCTTTCTTGCGGTTCTGTTTTTCCATCGCAGGGATACCACCAAGGGATTTCAGATACTCTAAGACGAGCTCGCAAAGATAAATCGCAAAACATGGGCAGGTGTTATACAAGGAATCCTTCTCGACATGCGTCTTATATTTCAGCATGGTTGGTGTGTTCTCCGGAACCCTGTTGATCAGATCATCTCGAATAACAATAACAGTGACCCCTGAAGGACCGAGGTTCTTCTGAGCACCTGCGTAGATGACTCCAAACTTCTTCACATCAATGACCTTATCCATAAAATTCGAGGACATGTCACAGACAAGCGGGACGCCACTGGGGACTTTTGGCCAGTCATGCCATTCGGTTCCTCCGATCGTTTCGTTTCCCGTGATATGAGCAAACGCTGCATTCTCACTAAAGGTGACATTCTTGGGGATGTAGGTGAACTTTTGATCCTCTGAGGAGGCAACAATCTTCACCTCACCATACAACTTTGCTTCTTTGATTGCTTTTTTTGCCCATGCACCTGTATGGACATATTCCATTGGTTTCCCTGCTTGTTGAAGATTCAGGGGTACCATGAAAAACTGGGAGGACGCACCGCCTTGCAGCCACAATACCTTATAGTTGCTGGGGATGCCCATGAGCTCTTTCAGAAGTTCTGAGGCTTTCTTGTGCACCTCATCGTATTCTTTTGATCGATGAGAAATCTCAAGAATTGACATACCGGTTCCATGAAAATCAAGGAGTTCTTCCTGCGCTTTCTTCAACACCGGTAACGGTAACGTTGCTGGACCTGCATAGAAATTATACACACGTTTTGTCATAACAACTGCCTCCATTTACTATCCTTCATATCGTTGAACCAGTGTATACCCAAAAGGAATTTAAAGCATTCGGAGCCGCCCCGCTCAGGAGAATAAACCCTTCAGAGGGCTCGTACTTTTCGTGCAAACGTCAGGTACCCGGTGTGACCCAACATATCAAAACTCGGGCGAGTCCCATGCTTTGAGACAACCATTTCCCGCTGGATGTTCTCATAGGTTTTACATTCGATAAACGGATGTTGCTCGATGGTTCTTACTGTTTGTTCCACCTGGGAAATCAACGGGGAGTATGTACAAAGGTATCCACCGGTTTTCAGTGCCTTCCACGCGTGCTCCACAGCAGCCCAAGGGTTTGGGATATCGAGAATGATCGCATCAAGGTCTTTTTCGTCTATCCCTTCAGTCACATCCTTTATTTTTGTGGTGACATACTGGGCGAGACCTGATTGTCTCAGGTTCTTCATCGCATGGTCGATGAATTCTGCTCTGATATCATAGGAAATGACTTTTCCATTCGGGGCGACAGCAGAAGCAAGCGCAATCGTCAGCGACCCGGACCCGATCCCCGCCTCAAGTACCGTCTGTCCTGGCTCAATTGCGCAGTTCATGAGGATATGGGCCGCATCACGGGGTAGAATAATCTGTGCTTGGCGATACAACCCCTGCAGTTTATCCTGTAACGAAGGAACCAAGAGCCAAAACTTTTTATTCCCAATCTCAAGCTTGCTTCCATATTCTTTACCAACAAGAGTTTTGGGATTGATAACCCCAATTCCTCTGATTTTATCGGTTTTCCAATTCGTATCAACAATGATTTTCTTCAGGCTTTCATCGATGAGTACCACGGTGTCGTTCTGTTCAACCACCTGTTTCATGGTTTCCACCGCGCAAAATCAACAAATGAACCAAAACTCAGGTTCTCCAGATCAAGCTGGTCAAGCCATTTTTCTTTACAGTCGCAGGTAAGATTATTCAGCGCGTCCTGTTTTTGTGACAAGGAGAAATCTTCAATCGCATTCAGCACTTTCCGATCACAGATGCCACAGTTATGTGCCCCTCGCATGCTTCCACCACCAACCGGATCACATTTCACGAACGCATCGGTGATGCTCTTACTCTGTTTTAAAAACTCAACGATGCTCCAGAGCCACGGCGGTCTGTACTGGTTTCGTTTCCAGAGGTATTCAACAACCGTATGACGCTGCACGTTCGTCGGGTTCAATGAGACTAAATCAGTGTATGGAGCAATGTCCTTGGTTGTCCGGATGCAATCGTTCAGTGATTCTTTTTCTGTTAAAAACGGTGGTTTCATAAGCACGTAGGTTTTCACATTCATCTGAT
>CAYGVY010000247.1:0-2498 GCA_964353435.1 uncultured Thermoplasmatales archaeon
GAGAGTTTGTGGGAATAAACACCGTATCCGATGATTGCCCCGGTTGCAGCGTGGACGAGGATAATACCGAACGATCCGACGATGGCTGCAATAAATGCGACATTTATCTCTTTGAAATTCCCCATGATGATGGCCGCAGGGGTAAAGACCGATCCAAATCCTAACCCTAGTGAAAGACCGTAGATCGTTGTCTCTTGTTTCTCTTGAAATCTCCCAAGGTTGAGTACGATAGTTTTAGAAAGTTGCTCGAGGACGGGAAAGAGGATTATGTAAGTAATGAGGCCAATATCTCTTGTGAACAGTTCAATCACTGCTGAAATAAATCCAATGATGATGCCAACGATGAAAGTTAAGAAAATTAATTTATCTTTGAAATGTCCTTCATAGCCTTTTAATCCTATATAGAGTATTATTAATGCAGGTATAATCCCAATAAAGAGACTTGTTTGCGGTATGAAATTGTTCATGGTCGTCTGCGGGTTTATTGCGAAGGAATATATTAATCATTGCCACTGCTACTTATAAGAGATATATAATAAGAATTACAAAAGTATATATTTTTAAATATACATATATAACACTCAGTTACTTGACTATTCTCCTGTTTCTCTATAAAATAAAAAACACTGTGGAGGAGATTTGAACTCCTGTGGAGGATCAATACTGAGAATTGAACCTTACCACGTAGAGCGTGACCGCCGAAGCTAACGAAGTTAGCCGAGCATGCTACCAGTCTATTTGACAGGTGGTGCGGGCACGCATTTTGACATACAATAGATATACTATTATAGTTATTCCAAAATTTTATAATACTAGTATTTACATTATTAATAGAATTAGGGGTGTTTGAAAATGAGAATCAAAGCAATTAGAATGTTAGTAATGATACTAGTTGTCTGCTCTCTTATTTCAGTTCCTGTATTTAGTGGAAAACTCTCAGAAAGTATGTATTTAAAGAATCAACATCCTAAAAAAAATGATTTTTATTATACTTGGTCTGTTGAAACCGCTGATAGCTTTGGTGAAGTCGGGCATGATACTGATATTGCTGTTGCAGATAATAAGGTGTTCATTTCCTATTATGATTTTGGTAAAAAAGATTTAAAATTTGCTCGTTTAATAAATAATGAATGGAGTATTATGGTTGTTGATTCAGAGGGAGATATAGGAAAGTATACCTCTCTTGCTTTGGATAGTTTTGGTCATCCTCATATCAGTTATTATGATGGGACACTTCATGCTTTGAAACATGCTTATTTTAATGGGATAGAATGGCTGATAGAGGTGGTTGATAGTAGCGGAAAAGTTGGTTTAGATACTTCTATTGCGATTGATTCAACGAATCATATTCATATCAGTTATCATGATGAAAATAATGCTGATTTGAAGTATGCAAAATCAATTGATAATGGTTGGGACATTGAAATTGTTGATTCTGTTGGTGATACTGGTGAGATTTCTTCTACAACACTTGATAAGAATGGTAATCCTCATATAAGTTATTCGAATCGATATGATTTTCATTTGTATCATGCATATTACTCAGATAATAAATGGGTTATTGAGAAAGTGGATGATAAGAGTGTACTGTATGGTTCCACATCTATAACTTTTGATCCAGATGGTTTTGTACATATTCTCTATTATGATGTGACACCTGATCATTTTTCATTAAAACATGCATATCAATCTCATGATGGTTGGCAGATTGAAATAATTGACCCTTATTTATGGGGTACATTTGGTACAGGTGGTGCTAATATCGTTTTTGATAACCTAGGGAGGATGCATATAGCTTATTTTGATTGGGCTTGGCAGACTGTAAACTATGCGTGGAAAATTAATGGTATATGGAACCTTGAAATTATTGATTCCCCGGAATATGGTATTTATGTCGGTGCTCATGCTGCTTTAGCTGTTGACTCGAAAGGTATTCCCCATGTGAGTTATATGGATATGAATAATCTTGATCTTAAATATGCTCGTAAGACAGGATATAGCCCTGGTGTACCAACACCACCCTCCGGGAGCTCAAGAGGTAAACCCGGGAAAACATATACATTCACAACAACATCTCAAGATCTTGATAACGATAAAATACAATACGGGTGGGATTGGAACGGTGATTTCCAAGTTGATCAATGGACAGGTTTTTTTAACTCTGGTGAAACATGTGAGATATCTCATACATGGAATGAATCAGGATCTTATAACATAAGAGTAACTGCTGTTGACGAAAAAGGTTTAACAAATGGATACCATTTAAACGAAATAGGGGAGTTCAGTTTTTGGTCAGATCCCTTGCCTATAACCATGCCGTATTCGTTTAACAGGCCTTTACAGTTCTTGGAGTTGTTGTTCCAACGATTCCCTAATACGTTTCCACTGCTACGGCACCTATTGGGATACTAAGAATCCCATTCTTTATTCCTTTTTTTTATCATTGATTCGCACAAAAAACCATTGAATCTCTGTAAATTGGTCAATGATTTTTACTG
>CAYGVY010000248.1:0-2489 GCA_964353435.1 uncultured Thermoplasmatales archaeon
ATGGATGAGGAAAATGGCGTGATTTCTCCAGGTGGTGTCGGGTACGACATCAACTGTGGTGTACGATTGATACGGACAAATCTCCATTTCACCGATTTGGATCCACAAAAGATACAGCGTCTTATTGATGAGATGTTTATCAATGTCCCGTCCGGTCTTGGTTCGAAAGCTAAGGTTCATCTGAGCAGAAAGCAACTTGATGATGTCTTAAAACTGGGGGCGAAATGGGCTATCGAGAATGGGTACGGCTGGAAAGAAGACGTGGAGTATCTTGAGGAAAACGGTTGTTTAGAATACGCGGATATCTCAAAAGTCTCCAATGAAGCAAAACAACGTGGTGCCCCTCAACTTGGTTCTCTTGGTGCAGGCAATCACTTTTTAGAAATCCAGAAAGTCGCTGAGATCTATGATCCTGCTGCAGCAAAAGTGTTCGGCATCCAGAATGAAGGCCAAATCATGGTGATGATTCATACAGGTTCCCGCGGGTTTGGTCATCAGGTGTGTACTGATCATCTTCGTGTGCTTGAGCAAGCAGTAAAAAAATATAATATTTGGCTTCCAGACCGTCAGCTTGCGTGCGCCCCGATAAATTCGAAAGAAGGGCAGGATTATTTGAAAGCGATGGCATGTGCCGCAAACTTCGCCTGGTGTAACAGACAGATGATCGTACATTGGGTTAGGGAGTCCTTTGAGAAAGTGCTGCGCCAACGCGCTGAGGATCTTAACATGGGCATCGTGTATGATGTCTGCCATAATATCGCAAAACTCGAGGAACATGAAATCGAAGGAAAGAAACGAAAAGTATATGTTCATCGGAAAGGCGCAACACGCTCGTTCGGACCGGGAAAACGGGAAGTTCCCCTGAAATACCGTGATATCGGACAACCGGTGTTAATCCCTGGGGATATGGGGACGGAAAGTTACCTGCTGCATGGTACCAAAAACTCGGAAGAAACATTTGGCTCCACCTGCCATGGCGCAGGAAGAATCATGTCCCGAACCGAAGCAGTTCATCGTTATCGGGGAGAACAAATCATGAAGGATTTGAAAATGAAGGGTATTTACGCGCATCCAGCCAGCTGGAAAGTGATGGCAGAGGAAGCACCGGATGCATACAAAGACGTCAGTGAAGTCGTAAACGTTACTCATGGTGCCGGGATTTCCTTGAAGGTTGCAAGACTGTTGCCGTTAGGCGTCGTAAAAGGCTAATCGCCTGAGCGGATTTATACCAATTAGTTTTAAATGCTTGGGAATTATTACGGTCCATATTGTGTGGTGATGCAGTTGGAAGACATTCAAATCGTTGATTTTGAAGAGATGAATCTAGGAAGCGGAGCCGTTATTGCAGGGTTTCCATCCATAGGCCTCGTGAGTACAATTGTTGCGAATTACATGATTGATGCATTAGGTTTAAAACAGATTGGTGCGATGGATTCAGCGTATTTTCCCACTCTTTCTGTTGTTCATACCGGTGAGCCGCTCTCCCCTGTACGGATCTATGGTGGAACACTCCCCAACGGACAGAAACTCGCTGTCTTTGTCTCTGAGTTCAAACCAAAACCCAACTTGATTAATTCATTATCAGACGCGATTATGACCTGGTCAAAGAAAAAAGGCTGTAAACTGCTGATTTCCCCTGAAGGGATGGTCGTTGAAGGCAAATCATCAGAAGACGAGATGATTGTTGATGCGTACGCGATCGGGTCAACAGAAAACGCTCGGGCGACACTTACGGCGAAAAACATCCCACAGTTTAAAAACGGAATCATCGCTGGTGTTTCCGGGGTACTGTTGAATAAGGGGAAACATGAGAAGTTCGACGTGATATCGATTCTTGCTGAGGCGCATCCGAATTACCCTGATGCCCGTGCTGCTGCCTCCGCGATTAATGTCATTGCTCTCATCATTGGTATCGAGATTAACGTCGGCCCCTTGTATGATGAGGCAGAACGGATTGAGAAACAACTGCAGAAATTCCACAAACAGGCAAAACCAATTGTGTCTGGTGCCAGTCAGATTCCACAACCGGAAATGTACGGATAAGAGAACAGGTTCTGTTTTCTTTTTTTTCTGTTTTTTCTCCCTAACTTTTAAAAAGACCTTCTGGTTATTTATGATGACAGAATGAAGAAGATACCCACGAGTCATCCACGGTACCTTTCCTTGGTGACGAGAGAACAGATTTCACAGGCAATGAAGCATGGTATCGTTCATGAGACAGGCTTGATTGCTCATGGTCGTGGTGAAGCATTTGATTATCTCCTTGGTGAAACCACGATACCTCCCACTGATGTTGCAGAGAAGGTTGCAGCAGCAGTCTTGTTGTGCGCAAGAAACCCGGTGATTTCTGTGAATGGAAATGTTGCTGCGCTAGCTGCTGATGCTTGTATTTCCTTAGCAAAGAGTATTCCCGCTACGCTTGAAGTGAACCTGTTTCATCGAACACCGGAGCGGATGAAGAAGATTGCCGCCTTGCTTCGAAAGAAGGG
>CAYGVY010000249.1:0-2479 GCA_964353435.1 uncultured Thermoplasmatales archaeon
CATCTCCGGAACGACAACACCCACAATCACTGTCACGTCACCGAATGGTGGGGAGGTTTGGTACAAGAACACTAATCATGCAGTTACCTGGAGTTACACGGGGAGTCCCGGGTCAACGGTGAAGATTGTGCTCCTGAAGGGGGGTACAGCTGTCGGCACCATTGCAGAGAGTGTTCCGATTGGCAGCGGAGGAAAAGGCTCCTATTCATGGAAAGTCTTATCGACTTTATCGAGTGGAAATGATTACAAGTTCAGCATTCAAAGCACAAGTCAATCAACGATAAAAGACATAAGCAACGCAAATTTCATAATCTGCTGGCTTTAATCGTACCCCTTTTTATTTTCAGCGTTAAAAAAACCATATTCACGTTCTGTTAACTGTTTTCACGACCGATGGGTAAAATTTTAAGACAAACAGAAAGAATACTATGAGATTTTTATGGGTTTTTGGGTAAAATCAGAGATGCATTTCACAAAATTGAGTACTGCACTTCAGATGCTCCAGAAATAAAAGAATGTAGAACAAGTCCAGACCTTTGATACATAAGAAAAATTCGACTGTAAATTGAATTAACAATAAACAGGATTTTATCCTGTACAGTGTTTATTTTTAAAAGAATTTTTTGTTCGCAATTTTTGATTTTTTAAATAGAGTAATATTGTCCACTTAAATTGATAAAATGCCAATAATTAAAATCTTTAAATCTTCAGAAGGGTATATGGAATTTATCAGTCTACTAATTTGTTTAGGGTGATATATTTTAAGTATTTCGCGATTTTTTATTCTATTAAATCATTGAAAAAATAGCTTTATAGAAACGCATACGAATAGAGTGTGCTTTTCTCTTTGGAGATATAGAACGTAATGACTATTCAAATAAACGGTTTAAATGGACTTTTTTGATAATTTTATAAACAATAACGCAAGAATAGATGCAAATTATTGGTATTATTATTACCATGAAAAAATAATTAATTTTTAAAATATCGTTGATAATTCTTGATATTATTGGTAAAATGAGAGGCTCGTGAAAGAGATAAATTTGAAATGAATAAACACCACTAAACATGATAAAAGGGAATATTATTTTGATTTTTTTCATATTTTCAAATATTGCTACCAAGAAAAAAGGAAATAAAAAGCCGCAGAAAAAATACAAAATATCAGGAATATTATTAACATTTTTTAAAACAATTATGGGAGCGATAAGAATAAGGAAAAAAATTGGGAAATAAAATTGCGATACCTGAAACCATTTACATTTTTGATAATGCTGATTATATGCAAAATAAGCTCCAAATATATAATATGGCAAATAAAGAAAGATACGTACCACCATTATAGGTTCAAATATAGATTCAAATTGAATCGCATTGAATTGAGACCAAAATAATATAATTAATAATGAAATCAAAAAAAATGGGATAAAAAAGATAAATAACCATTTAATATTTGAGTAATATAAAACGGTAAAGCAAATGCTCGTTATTCCTATTAGTGCTACTAAATACCAAAGTGGACCTGCAATTGGATTGGTCCCTAAAAAAAATCCAATAAAATTGAAAATATTTAAATTATTTATCAAGTCTAGGAAAGTTGCGAATCCTGGGAAATCAAAGTGGAAAAAATAGACTCCTAAATATGTTATTATCAATAATGGAAATAGTATAAGCAACGAATATCCTAAATAAGCCTTATATAACCTAACGCATCGTTTAATGAAATATTCACTTAAAAAAATTTTCTGGTTGAGTTCATTTAAATGGTTATAAATCAATTTATATCCTGCAGAAAAAGTAAAAAGAGTCATTCCCAGATAGCCAATAGAATCAGCTGTCACTCCCAGATAATGATAAGTAATAATAAAAAAAATCGCAATACCATTAAAAAACCAAAGAATATCTAATTTTTTATTTAATTCCATTAAATGTTAATGTAAATGTCAAAAATTTAAATTATTTCTGATTTGACTCTGTAATAAGAGACTGTCTAATGTGAGTGGAAAATCTTTAGATAGATAATCATGAACACTTCACCAAGTACTGCTATTGAACTACAGATTTCACATCCTGTAAAACGCATAAATTGAACTGAAAATTAAATTAATAATTTATGTTATATGCTGCTAGGGGATTCCGGATTACTGCGGAATTACACTATGGTAACTTCTGCATTATTTTCACAAAGTAGTGAATCCACATAGTAGATTAAAAAAAATTTCTTATCGGGAATAAAAAAAGAAAAGATAATTACGTTTTGTGCGAGAGGTTTTAATATTTTTCGAATATTCGAGTCTATCTAAAAAAATGCCGGTTCTTTTTAATTGATACGGTAATACCGTTTCGGCACATGGATCTCATACCGGGCACCTTTACCAGGTTCACCGGTTTCCTTTATCGTGAGTTTTGTAATGGCAAGGATTTCACGGACCATAAACAAACCATACCCGATATTTTTTCCATAACCCCGTTCAAATAT
>CAYGVY010000250.1:0-2473 GCA_964353435.1 uncultured Thermoplasmatales archaeon
TGCTTGAAAGTATGGTTGTTCCTGTGCCCTCTGAGCTTGTGATGCCGTTTGCAGGGTTCCTTGTCGCACAAGGCAATTTTAATTTTATTCTTGTCATTGTTGCCAGTACCCTTGGCAGCATCACTGGCTCCCTTATCTTTTATTATATCGGAAAAACCGGGGGGCATACACTCGTTGAAAAATACGGAAAATATGTTCTTGTCGATATGGAAGATATAAAAAAAACAGAGGAATGGTTCAACAAACGAGGAGAACTAACCATTTTTATCGCCCGACTCATCCCTGTCGTCAGACATCTCATCTCTCTTATCGCAGGTATTGGAAAAATGAATGTTAAAAAATTCACGTTATATACCATCCTTGGCGCGACACTGTGGAACGGTATCCTTACTTATCTTGGATTTATCTTAGGTCAACACTGGAATGAAGTCAGTCAATACGTAGAAGAACTTGACATAGGTATCGTTATTCTTCTTGTCATTGGTTGCCTCTATTTTGCTTACCGTCATATCACCAGAAAAAAGAAGAACCAGGCGAATTAAAAACGATACTACTGCTTTTTCTTAAGAATGCGTAGTGATCTTAGAAAAAAAATATCAAACATCAGGTTTCCAATAAGAAGAAGCAAACCTATTAGTAATTCACCATCATACAAAGAAGACCCTGTAGAAAACCCTCTCACATACCAATCCCAAAGAAAGAAGAACGAAGCCCCAATCGGTACGATAATCAACACCGGAGCAAACCACAACTCCAACCGTAACAACAGCTTTTGAATATTTTCTTTGCGAGTATCATTCTTTTTTTCCATACACGTTCATCTCAAATTACAGGGGATGGAGCATTGGCGGGGGTAACATATTAATCCCCATAGCCAAGAGTCCTTGCCACAGCAACAGCAAAAGAACAGCTGGGAGCATCTGAATCATAAAATCATCATCAACAAGTTTGAGTTTTTTTGCTTCGCCCATCACTGCACCTGTTGCACCAAGCAATGGAACAAGTATCAGAACCCACCAGTCTGCTCGATACCACGTCACCAGGAAGAAAAATGCGGAAATGACAAAACCGATGGCGTACGCCCGTTTTTTCCCGAGATAATATCGTGATTCGCCAATGATGGGGTCAGTAAATGACGCGCAGAGTATGCAAGGAATCGCTATCTGCTGGGGAAACAACAAAAATAAAAGCAGTATAGCGACGCCGAAATACAGGTAGCTTGCAGGTCGTTTCTTCTCATAGTTTCGCAGACCAAAGAAACGTTGGTGATCAAGGTCACCTCGTATCCTTCGATATTCGACGACAACCATGCACAAAACAATGATGACCGGTAGTACTATTTTTCCAAGGTTAATCCAGTCCTGATCTGGTAAGAGATAGTAGAATAAAAACGAAGCTGCGAACGTATGGAACACCCGGCGAAACCAATGCGCATCAACCTCGATCGCGTTCATCCGTTCTAAGATCTCTGTTTGGTACTCCGTCATTTTCTGTTTTGTGAACTTGAACGCATCTCTTGCGGTCATCTCTGAGAAAAACATTCGTATGAACCGTCCTGAGAACAAAACATGGATTATTGCACGATATCTTGTCGTTCCAATGTCATCATTCCTTGTTTACTCCCCACAATAACCTCGTCAGCTAGGCCGATGAACAACCCATTGTCTAAGACACCTGGGATATTGTTGATTTCCTTTTCCAATGCCTCAGGGTCAGCAATCTTGCCAAAATCACAATCAATAATGTAATTCTGATTATCTGTGATAAATGCTTCATCCATGATCTTGCGTAGCTCCCCGGTACACCCGAGGCCCTCAAGCACTTTCTTGGTTGCTAGCCACCCAAACTTTGTGACCTCAACAGGTAAAAACGAGTCACATCCCAGGCCTTTCACGATCTTTGTCTCATCCACAATGATAATGACTTTTTTTGAATGGTACGCAATAATCTTTTCTCTTGTTAGGGCACCGCCGCCGCCTTTAATCAAATTCAGATTTGAATCTACCTCATCAGCGCCATCAATGGTGATATCAATTTCGATGCGATCATCAAGCTCTAGCAATGGGATTTTTAGTTCAGCAGCTAACCTCTTGGTCTTCAGTGACGTAGGGATCCCATCGATTTTCAAACCGCCTTTTACCATCTCTCCGATTTTTTTTATCGCGAACTCAACAGTTGACCCTGTTCCCAGCCCGATGACCATCCCGTCTTCAATATACTGAACCGCTTTTTCCGCAGCTAGTTTTTTCATCTCTTCTTGTTCCATTGGTCCACCAAACGGGTAATGGAACAACGAATACAAAAACTTATACATCTTATGCTATTACGGAACTTGGAAATATGCTAGGAAAATGTGACGAACACGGGTATTACCGTGGGGAAACCTGCCCGGTGTGCAATACAAAAGGAAAATTCCTGATGAGTGATCGTGAGCTTGATTCCCTTGGCCGGATCATGGCTGGAGTGCTTCGGC
>CAYGVY010000251.1:0-2469 GCA_964353435.1 uncultured Thermoplasmatales archaeon
GTAATGTCGGTGGGTTCTTCGGTCCGTATTTGAAATTCGCTGGTTTTGATGCACTAGAGATTCAAGGGAAAGCAAAAGAAGACGTCGTTGTCGTTATCGACGGGGAAAAAGGAACGGTGTCAATTGAAACCGCTCCTTTAGAAGAAATCAACACGCATTTACTCAGTGAACAACTCACCCAGATGTATGCAATGGAAAATACCGATAAATCAAGACAGAAAGTCTCTGTCGTGTCATCCGGGCTTGCTGCACAGCATAGCTACTGGGGATGTCTGAATTTCTCGTTTTATGATATCCGACGAAAGGTTCCGCGGATTAAACAAGCGGGCCGGGGTGGATTAGGAACAGTGTTACGGGATAAGAAAATCAAGGCGCTTGTTGTGAAAGTGGAAAGGTTCGACGGTGTCTCCAATCATCCTGCTGATCCGATAACTTTAGGGAAAGTGGGGACAAAACTCCATCGTGAGATCCGCAATCTAGACCGTTACCAATGCAACATGCGTGCGGTGGGGACTGGACATCTGGTGGAGATCATGGATGCCTACGACCTGCTTCCAACAGAGAATTATCGTTTTGGCAGTTTCCCGAAGGCATCAAAGATCTATTCACCAAAGTTCTATGAGTTGTTTACGAAAATCATTCCTGATGGATGCTGGCATGGTTGCACGATGGCTTGCGCAAAAACTGTTGACGGGTATACCGTGATGACCGGACCGTACAAAGGAGAAAAGGTAACCGTCGATGGCCCAGAATATGAAACCATCGGCGCGTGCTCGAATATGAGCATCTGGGACCCATTGTGGATCCTTGAGTTTAACTTCTACTGTGACACCTATGGGATTGATACTATCTCAGCAGGGACTGCCATTGCGTTCTATATGGAGATGTACGAGTATGGAATTTTAAATAAGGAACGATGTAATGGCCTGGAACTCTGTTTTGGAAACGCGGATGCGGCACTCGACTTGGTACATCGAATCGCACAAGGCGACACCGGTGAGTTTATCAAAGTTGCAGCCAAGGGTGCCCGACGGGTGAAAGATTGGATTATTCAGAATGGTTGGGGCGAGAAACAACTCGTGGAAGACACCGGCATGGAAAGCAAGGGGCTTGAGTTCTCAGAGTATGTCACTAAAGAATCACTTGCGATGCAAGGGGGATACGGACTGACCTTAAAAGGACCACAGCACGATGAGGCTTGGTTGATTTTCATGGATATGGTGAACAACGCGATCCCAACGTTTCAAATGAAAGCAGAAGCGCTCCATTATTTCCCGATGTGGCGGACCTGGTTTGGACTCAACGGCCTATGTAAACTTCCCTGGAATGATATTGAACCAGCGAACAACGCAGAGACTCCTGAGCCATCGAAGGTTCCAGAGCATGTACAAAACTACGTTGAATATCAGAACGCAATGACCGGTTGGAACGTCACCAAAGAAGACCTTATTTTACAAAGTGAACGCTGTTACAATTGGCAGCGTGCGATGAATGTCTGGATGGGACGAGGACAGCGAAAAGACGATTGGATTCCGTTCCGAGCTATGGGACCGGTTACTGAAATGGAGTACGTATCAAGGAAAGAACGGTACGACAAACAACTCGTTGAAAAACTTGGTATGTCTCAGAAGGACGTTGAAAAAATGACCGTACGAGAGAAACTCACGGTTCTCTACGAGTTTCGTCGAGACCAGTATAAAAAACTCGCGGATGCTGTCTATTACCGTAGGGGTTGGACACCGAATGGTGTTCCCACACCGCAGAAAATGAAGCAACTCGGGTTTACGGATAAAAAGATGCTCAAGATGCTACAAGAAAAGATTGATGCCGATGAAAAAAATGGTCTGAATGTCTGGGGAGGCACCTATGAGAAAGGGGAACAGCCACCGAGTACCGAAAAACGATATTGGGAGAAGTGGAAGTAAATGGTACAAAAAAAAGAAGAGAACTTTACAGATGAGAAAGGCGTTTTGAACACGGAAACAACAGTAAAAGCGTTACCAGTGGCTGAACCTGCCGCGCTTGGTTTATTTGGACTTGCGGTTGCTGCGTTAGTGCTTGCGTCTGCTGACCTGAAATTTGCATCAGGTGTTGAGAAATCACTGATGATCCCATGGATTTTAATGTTTGGTGCGACCGCACAGCTCATCGCGGGAGTTATGGAGTTTAAACGAAACAACGTCTTTGGTGCGACTGTGTTTTCTGTGTACGCGATGACGATGTTTTCGATTGCGCTAACCTTGTTTATCAACAACTCTACCATTGTCAATAAAGGAGATATCACCTATTATGCGTATGGTCTTATCGGCATTCTCATCTTCAGTCTCATCGCAACCATGGCGTCATTGATGACCAATAAAGTCTTTTTTGGAATATTGATTGCGGTTGATTTAGCGGTCGCTCTCCTTATCCCCCATTATCTGTATGAGATGTCTGCACAGCCTGCTGGTGTTTTTCTTCTCATAACCT
>CAYGVY010000252.1:0-2459 GCA_964353435.1 uncultured Thermoplasmatales archaeon
AGACAGTCACTTTCATCAGTAGCAAAAAAAGTTGGTCTTCAAAAAAGTGTTGTAGAATATCGCATCAAACGATTGCAGGCCAAGGGGATTATTAAAAGCTTTAATGCGATGGTCGACGTCTTTAAACTCGGTTTTTCTGTTTATCGATTGTATATTGTCTTGCAGTATACGTCACCGGATAAAGAAAAGGAAATAATCAATCATTTTGTCAACCATAATAACACATGGAGCATCGCATCGACAAAAGGACGGTATGATTTAATTATAACAATTTTAGTTGAATCGCCCAATAATTTTTATGCATTTTATGAAGAGACATTACGTGGATATCGTTATTATTTTAAAGAAATATTTTTTTCTCAACTCTATGAAACATTCGGATACAAACATTCATTGTTACTCAGTGAATCCTCTCCTTCCCATGAAAGAGCATATGTCTATCGAGATAATGGGCAAATCGTTGATATAGACATGGTCGATTATAAAATATTAAAACTACTTTCAAAAAATACCAGGATAAATAGTGTTGAAATTGCAAACCAAATTAAGGTATCAACTGTGACGATACACTCCCGCATGAACAAATTAATTAAATCAGGGGTTATTCAAAGATATTCTATTACGATGGATATCAACAAACTTGGATTACGGGAATTCATCGTTAATTTGTCCCTGCGAAATTATGCTCAGAAAAACCAGATTATCACATATTTAAGCGATAACCCATTTCTGTGGGAGATTCATAAGGCAGTCGGGGGATATGATTTAGAAATCACTTTATATGCGACGAATTTTGAGCATTTTTATCGAGTGATGGAAGACTTAAGGAAAAAATTCCCCGATGATATCGCAAATTATGATTATCTCTATGTCACCGAAGTATTCAAATCTAATTTACTCCCTGAAAGATCATAACCACTCTCATTACAAAATAAATAAGAATTTCGATTGTTTTATTTTTTCTTTGTTCTTTTTAACACGTTGTCGATTCGTGTTTTCAATTCTTTTATTTCAATAGGTTTTTTGATGTAGTCTTCTGCGATGAGCGCCCCTGCATGTTCAGCAAATTCATCGGTTCGAGCAGTAAGAAAAATTATAGGAATATTTTTCCATTCCGGATTCGCTCGTAACCTATCAAATACTTCCCATCCATTCATTTTTGGCATCATGATATCTAAAAGAATAAGATCGGGAATATTTTTTTTATTTAATAATTCGAAACATTTTTCACCGCTTTCAGCTGGAACGAAAGTGTATTCTTTTCCAAATAAATTCTCAAAAGAGGTTTTAATGAAAAATATCTGATCTTTTTCATCATCTACTAACATGATTTTTTTCATGATTTTTTTTACCTCTACTGATATATCAATGAGGTCTTTAATATTTATTTCTACAGAGGATCAAGATGGAACAATCGCGACACTGGTTCCCCTATGAAATCTGTTATCGTTTCTTTTATTTTTATGGTGACGACCCTGTTGGTAAGGTGAAGAACACGGTTGTACCTTTTCCAGGACCTGGGCTTTCTACCCATATACTTCCACCATGTTTTTCAACAATTCGTTTACAGATGGACATTCCTAGTCCCGTGTTTTGAATATCATGACGTGCTGAGTCTGCTTTGTAGAACTCATCAAAGATACGTTCGATTTGTTCTTTTGTCATGCCGATACCGTTATCTGCGATAGATATTTTGACAAAATCATTCGTTTGTTCTGCATCGATGGTAATTCTGCAATCATCTTGAGAGTACTTTACTGAATTTTCAAAGATGTTCGTGAGCAGCTCTTCAAGTCTCAATCGATCTGCTTTGATAGACAAATTATGATCGATTTTGTTAGAAATTTTAATTTTACTTTCATCAAAGAGAATTTTTTTATTACCGATGATTTGATTGACCTCTTTGAACAAGTTCATGAGCTCTATTGAAAACCTTGTATTCGGAGAGTTCAACACCGCAAGTTCAAGTGTCTTTACTACAAGATTTTTCATGTAGTCAGCATTTCGATGAAGGACGGTGAGCATCTCTTTTTTGGTTGAATCGTTTTCTTTTTCTTCAAGGAGTGGGATTAAATTTATTAAGGGACCTAAGGGATTTTTTAGGTCATGTCCAAGTTGATTGATAAACTCGTCTTTTTGTTTGAGTAATTTTTCCACGTCTTTTGTCCGTTCTTTTACTCTTTCTTCGAGATTCTTATTTAAAATATGGAGCTGTTCTCGAGCGACTGTTAAATCTTGATTTATTTGCTCGAGGCGCTTGGTTTTTTCTTCTAACTCTCTCGTCCTTTCTGCTACAAGTTTTTCCAAATTCTTACTATATTCTTCTAAATGATCTCTGGATATCTTGAGATCACTGCTCATCTTGTTAAATGCAGTTGCCAATTCACCAATCTCGTCTTTTGAATTGATTTTTACCTCATATCCAAGTGTTCCTTTACCCATACTCCGGACACCTTTTG
>CAYGVY010000253.1:0-2455 GCA_964353435.1 uncultured Thermoplasmatales archaeon
AAATCGTGTTCAACCATGACAATGCACTCGATGCCGCAGTAAAAGAAGCTGAGCCTGTGATACGATGAGAAAACTAGATGACTTCGCCCAGGCAGGACAAATGCTCCTCCTTATGCTTCTTCTCTTTGTCATGATTTTAATCTTTGGTGATGCAAATATTAGAAACGTGATCGCACTCTCACTTAATTCCGCGTTTGCACCTCTTATCGGATTCGGCGGAGCAAACCCGTTGCTCACTATAGTGCTTGCTGGAGTCATTGTTGTGTTTCTTTCATCGTTTTTCACTCATTTGTTTACCAACTGGAAAGCAATGGGCCAGGCACAGGAAGCAAGCAAGGCATTCAATAAAGAAATCACCAAAGCAAGAAAGGAAGGCAACACCAATCGTTTGCAGAAACTTATGAAGATGCAACCGCAGATCATGAAGATGACCACCCAATCATCCGGTGGGATGATGAAGTCGATGTTCTTCCTGTTTATCTTCATCGCGCCGATTTTCATCTGGCTTACCTATTTTTTAGGGAGTATTGTTCATTATTCTTTCTTTACGGTCCCCTGGGGGAGCGGTATCTCCTTATTTGAGCGGGCAAGTTTTATCATGTCAAACTGGTTTTTACTCTACATGATTTTCTCGTTTTTAGCGGGTCAGCTGATACGACAGGGTTTAAAATGGATCAGCTGGTCTAACTGGTGGCAGAACATGAGAAAAACCATCAGACCGTCTCCGAAATAGGGGCACTATGACAACGATCACCATTAGTGGTCTTCCAGGAACCGGTAAAACAACAGTCGCGAGACTTTTAGAGAAACGACTTGGGGTGCGATACGTGTATTCTGGTGAGATTTTTCGGGAGATGGCGAAGAAATATAAGATGTCTCTTGAGGAGTTCGGCGAGTATTGTGAGACCCATCGGGAGATCGATGAGGAACTCGATCAGTATCAACTCGGCATTTTACGCAATGGAAACGTCATTGTGGAAGGAAGGATTTCCGGCTGGCTTGCGTATCAGAACCACATTCCTGCGGTGAAGGTGCTGTTAGATGCCGATATTAATGTCCGTTCTGGTCGTATCGTGAAACGAGAGCAAGGAGACGTTGAGAAGAGGAAAAAAGAGATCCTCAAACGGGAGAAGAGCGAGGCAACTAGGTATAAAAAATATTATGGTATCGATGTACATGATACCTCAATTTACGACGTCATCATTAATGCTGGGGATAAAACTCCTGAGGAAATCATGGAGATTATTGTAGAGCATCTTGAGGAATAAACGAGTTTTTATATCCTTCTGTTATTCGGTGAGTGATAATGACTGAGAAAACACATATGCTGCCATCATTGAAACAGCGGAAGCGATTGATTAAAGTTACTGCGAAGACAAATTCACACTATGGAAAAGCCCCTGGTGAACGGACCGTAAGAGAGCTGTTGAAAAATGGTTTTATTAATCTTGATAAACCTGCTGGTCCGACGTCTCATCAGGTTGTCTCCTGGGTCAAAGAAATTTTAGAGATTGAAAAAGCAGGGCATGGAGGGACCCTTGATCCTGCTGTGACCGGTGTGCTTCCGGTTGCCCTTGGTGATGCCGCTCGTGCATTGCAGGTACTTCTCGTTGCTGGGAAGGAATATGTTGCTCTCATGAAACTTCATAAGCATGTTGAGGAAAAGAAGATCCGTGAGGTCTGTAAGAGTTTCGTTGGGGAGATTTCTCAGATGCCACCACTGCGTTCCGCGGTGAAACGGGTACGGCGGACACGAGAGGTGTACTACCTTGAGGTTCTTGAGGTGCATGATACTGAGGTGTTGTTCCATGTCGGGTGTGAGGCAGGAACGTATATTCGAACCTTGTGTGTTGATATCGGCAAGAAGTTGGGGTGTGGCGCGCAGCTTGCTGAATTGAGACGGACTAGAGTAGGGAATATTACAGAAGAGACAGTAGTCACGTTGCAGGATTTGAAGGATGCTTTTTTCTTTTGGAAGGAAGACGGTGATGACACCGAGCTACGGAAGACGATTCTCTCAATGGAACGACTTTTAGATGTTGTTCCGAAGATTGTGGTGCGTGATTCTGCGGTGGATGCCTTGTGCCATGGTGCGAACCTTGCGATGCCAGGGGTTGTTGAAATTGATGATGATATCAAGAAAGGTGAGATTGCAGCAGTCGTGTCGTTGAAAGGTGAAGGGGTTGCGCTCGTGAAGATGGAGGTTTCCTCTGAACAAGTTATTGAAAAAGACACAGGTATCTGTGCAAGCCTGGAGCGCGTGTTGATGAATAAAGGAACGTATCCGTCTATCTGGAAAAAAACATAAACAGGAATGGTATTGTGGCCTTTGTTTTTGCCGAGGTGGCTCAGACCGGTACGGCGCGAGCCTGGAAAGCTCGTGGGGCATCCGCTCCGCAGGAGTTCAAATCTCCTCCTCGGCGTAATTTTATAATTTTAATAGGATAAAATTAAA
>CAYGVY010000254.1:0-2445 GCA_964353435.1 uncultured Thermoplasmatales archaeon
GTGATATATGTCCGGACAACACTGAGTACTTGTTCTATACGGATAAGGATGTACTGCTGGGTAATTACGACGAAATCAGAGTTTTGGTCTTTATACTTGTTCGCATCAGATCCACCACTATCAAGATACTTTAAAATTTGATCTTGTGCATCTTGCACATGTTTCGTGTCCGTTGCTTCTGCAAGAAGAACTGTATAAGCAACAACACGTTTCAAGAGAGTACCGACATTTGATCCAAAATAGGAAGAATAATATGGTTTTGTTGGACAGATAATCCCTGGGGTTGCAAGCGCATTAAACATGTTAGCAGTCGAACTTTCTTTCAAGATGCCGACAATCTTCGCATCAAGAGTTTTACCATCGACCCGTCGTAGATAAATCGTGTCGCCCACTTGTAATGGTTTATCTTTACCAAAAACCTCTGCGATGTTTTTAGTGATGACCACCTCGTTTTTTCCTTCCTCAAACATAGTTCCTTCTTCTATATTAAGATTGAGAATTTCTAGCAATGCAGGAGTACTTGCATACATTGTTTGTCCTGGTCTGGACTCCCATTTGAGGAACCCATCACGTTTCAATATTTTATTAAGGGGAACAATGCCGAGAGGAGCAACTGTTTTTATATATGGTAAATTCTGTATTTTTTCTACGTCGTTGGTCGTGAATATCGCTGATCGAATCGATAGCTGTGGTGTTGTCCCACCAGTTCCTGTTCCGATTACCATACCGGTTGGGTTAAAGACATTCCATTGTCCTGCAATAAAACTACTCACGGAGCCACCTGCGGTCGTAACCATGATTACTGAAGCAACGCCAATGATGACCCCGATTAGCGTGAGAAATGTCCGTATTTTATAGGATCTCATCGCCTCAATGGCCATAACGAAGATATCTTTTATCATGATTCCTCACTGATTTCTCCGTCAAGCATATTGATAACCCGGTTCGCAAATCGTTTCAACGCGATTGCATGCGTGACTAACAAAATGGTTTTCCCTTCATTATTTAATGCAACGAGTAATTCCAGGATCTGTTCACCGGTTTTCGTATCCAGATTTCCCGTTGGTTCATCTGCGAGAATGATCGCGGGGTTATTGCTGAGTGCTCGCGCAATCGCAATCCTTTGTTGTTGTCCACCGGATAGTTCAGAAGGACGATGTGTTGCCCAGTTGGTAAGCCCTACTTTGCCAAGAAGTTCAGCAGCACGTTGATCTCGGTCCGCTTTCGTTCCACCGAGAAACACCATGGGAAGTGCTATGTTTTTTAATGCAGTCATGGTCGGTATTAGGTTAAATTTTTGGAAAATAAACCCGATCTTTCTCCCTCTAATTTCGGCCAATTCATTATCGCTTACTATAGAGATGTTCTCCCCATCGATAATTACAGTCCCTGATGTCGGACGATCTAAACACCCGATAATATTCATGAGAGTACTTTTTCCTGAACCTGAAGGACCCATAATCGCAACAAAATCACCTTTCCGAATTTTTAAAGTCACAGTATTTAATGCTTTGAAATCGGTTTTACCGGTTTGGTAGATTTTTGTTAATGAGTTGATATCAATGACATATTCTGACATCATAAGTCCCTCGTAGAAGTTGTTCTACGGTTTATATTAATTCGTTTTTAAGCTATGAGTAAGAGTTTTTACTCGGTTCGCGACGACAAAGGATTTTGCGATAAATTCCACTTCGGTTGCTTCCTCTGGGCTTGATACTTGTCCAACAATCATCATTTTTTTCTCACTCCTCGATATCCTATTTTGTCTGTTTTCTTTAAAGCGTCTTGTTGTACAACTAATACCCGGGGTCTTTACAATTCTTATCTAAAAAAAGTTTTCGGTTGGATTTTACTCTATAGAAAACTTGTATTTATTATGATTATTGTAACTTCTATTGCATAGGTAAGAGGTCAGCCGTGTGAAGTTAATACGATGGCCGACCCATGATCAAGAAGGTTCTTCTCATTCTGATAAAGTGTTTGAACAACACTAAGAAGAACCTCGTAATTTTTCGCTCCACCATACGATATGATCCCTCCACTTATCTTCCGTGCAATCACCGGTGGACGGATCGCCCGTTCCGCCGCGAAGTTCGTCTCATTCACCTCCGGGTTTTTCACAAACTCGAAAAGATTCTCTTTCTCTAACAAAAGATTGACGACAAACCGATAGCAATGCTACGATTGATAGGGACGATTCATACCGATGCAGGGGAAGGGATTTAGACTTCAAGTTCAAATCTCTTTTTTAAAGATCTAATAAAATTACTGTAAAGGTTCTGGAGGCACACCTTCAGGAAGTGATGGTTAAATATCAGGGGTCTTCCATTCCCCCTTTCAATTCTTTCTTTTTAGATCTGATGAAATACAATATCAATAATGCTGGACCGCTAAGCCAAGTAGAAATAAAGAACATACGGACAAAGCCAAGCATTACAACTAAAG
>CAYGVY010000255.1:0-2444 GCA_964353435.1 uncultured Thermoplasmatales archaeon
TTTGCATGATCTATCTGAATCTGATTCCCCTGGTGTACTGCATGAACACAATACTGTGCGTCTTTAACAGAAAGAGTAGTTTTATCAATCCCAATTGTACGAGCTCCTGTTTTTTGGGTAACAAGCAAAGAGGTAGAAGGAATTGGTCCGCAGCCAATATGGAGAACGGTATCCTGTTTGGTGATTTTTGCAAGATTTATTTCGTTATCGACAATATCCTCATAATAGGTAATATATGGTAGAAGGAGCGAAGGGAGTTTAACAATGATTTTTTCAACAATGATAAACAGATAATCGCTGATGAATTTTAGTGCAAATGCGTTCATGTTTCTGCTAAAAGTTTTTAAAAAAAAGGAGACAACGGTAACCACTATTGATTCGTGTTTTCGTCCTTGAATGTTCATTATCTGTCTCCTATGCTAAACCACCTTATTCTCCCAATCAAAAAAGGAAAGCTCATGCGATATAACCTTTTGCTTTTAGCCACCGTTCAACATGTTCTAATCCATTAGTGAAATCAACCATGGGTTCATATCTTAAAAGAGTTTTTGCTTTTTCTATGGATACTGTATTTTGATTAGCAAATATTTCAATGGCTACGGGTGTCACCCACGGCTCGATTTTAAAAAGAGTATATCCTACCATCATGAGTTTGCCTACAACTAATGCGGTTTGTTTGGACATGTTTTTCTTAACAGGAGGTTTACCAGTCATTTTTGCTAGGGCGTTTAAATAATCACCCCAAGTAGTCGTATTATCCCCATCAGTGATATCAATAATCTCACCGACTGCACGGGGCTCATGTAATATAATAAGTAAGGCATCGAGGAGATTCTCAATATAGGTATGCAGAAAGATACCTGTTCCTTTATCAATAAGTGCAATTCGGTTTTTTTGAATTGCCTGAAGAGGCCGTAATACCCATGTCGTTGCACCAGGGCCATAAACGTTTCCAGGACGAATGATGACAACGGGAAACTGATCATGCGTATATTTCTCCATGAGGCTTTGTTCCGCTATCGCCTTGGTTTCATGATAGTACCCCGTGTTTTTTCCTGATTCATATCTGATGTGGGAGAGAAAGATGAACTTCTTCACCGAGGATGCTTCACTGGCTGCGATAAGGTTTTTTGTTCCCTCGACGTTTATTCGATTGAAAACGTCCTTAGGTCCATAGTCTTTCACAACAGCGGCACAGTGAAAAACGACATTGACCTGGTCCATAACAGGTTGGAGAAAGGCAGTGTCGGTGATATCACCAGAAATGTATTCCACTCGTTTGTCAAAATATGTCGGTTGAGTATGATGGATAATACCGCGGACATCATGACCCTCGGAAACGAGTCGTCGTACTAATGAACTTCCGATGAATCCTGCAGCTCCTGTGACGAGACATTTCATGCGCTCTTCACCTGGAACTCATATCGTTTCCTTAGAAGATATTGGGAGCCACTGGTGATAACAAGTGCAACGAGGTACACCAGGATTGCTATGGAAATATTCGCTATTCCAAATATGAACGCAGAGGCGAGAGTGATTCGTTCGATGACAAAGAATTCATGGAACCGTAACCCTTTTTCCCGTGAATATGACAATATGGATCGAAATAAATACAGGTACATAAAGAGGAGAATGGTTGTATCGATGATCATGATCAGATAAAATTGGATGGTCAGAAAACCATAGTACAACGGAAGGATCAACGACAGAGGAAGCCATACAGCGGTCAACAACACTGAGATATAAATAGAGATTTTTACACCATATTTTACTGGAATTGTCCGGTAGCCGCCTTTTTTATCTCCTTCGATGTCTCGAATCGCGCCCACAAGATTGCTGTTCGTGTCGTGAACAAGAAAGACGATGGAGAGCAACCACACATAAGGCGGAAGCGAGGAAAGGGGAATACCGGTAGCAAATATTCCAAAAAAATAAGCAGCCATGGTAACTAACCCTCTGTTCACATTGCCGCTGAAGCCATGTGATTTTGAAACGTTCGTATAAAAAAATACCAAGACAGCAACAACAAAAACAAGGACGACATTATAGAAAGTTAAGAAAAAGGTCAGAAAAAAACCTGCTAACGCAAAGAGGGCGCCGACGATGATCGCTTCTTTTGGTTTGATTCTGCCTGAAGGAATTGGACGATGAGGTTTCTGGATAGAATCCAGGTTTCTATCGAGATAATCTGAGAGGTATAATCCTGCGATCCACCCCATCATCGGGATGAATAGTACCAGCAGCGCTATTGATATCGAGGGAAAATTCCCTAAGGTAACGCACGTGCCAACGAGACTTACCAGCCCGCACCATGTCACTGTATACGGTCTCATGGTCTCAAGATGCGCGAAGAGTTTTGTTTTCAACAAGGATGATAACGTCACTTATGCAGCCTCGCAATGGACAAGGAATGATAATCATTACATTTAAACCTTTAACATGAA
>CAYGVY010000256.1:0-2440 GCA_964353435.1 uncultured Thermoplasmatales archaeon
TGTTGTACATTGGTTGAGAATCTCGTTCACCAAATACATTAGGAATTAACCCATTTTTACAGTATTTACCAAAGCTTTGGAGGATTTGTTTCGCGTCTTCGAACCGCTTCGTCACAAGAGTAAGCCCTGGAAGCGCAATCAGTGTGTCACGTCCCCAGTCGCTAAACCAAGGATATCCTGCAACAATTGATTTTCCCGTGCCTTTTTTTACGATAAAATTATCGGTTGATAACACAAGTTTGTCGCATGCGCGGGGAAGCAGTGCCTGCGTTAGTAACTGTTGTTTCCGTTGCATTTCTCGGTCGTAGATATGTGAGGGATCATCCATCAGTTCATCTTCGATGGTGAAGAGAAGAAAGTATTCAGCAGATTTCTTAAGAGGTATCTGAAATTCACCGATATGAAAATTATGGTCTCTCCAGGAATCGTTCCTCTCTCGATCTTTTTTATAGTAGAGCTCTTCCCAGTATCCATCTGGTATATAACATGAGTTTTTCAAGACCATTTTGAGTGTTTTGTTGATGTTACTGGGTCTGACGACCACGCCCTCATCAACAACATCTTGAGAAAATGAAGCAGAACCAGGTGAGGTCATGTCGTAGAAATGCCGAGAGTTAACCACAGGAATGTGAGAAAGAACCAGTGATTTATTTGTCTCAACCGTGTATTTGATGATTGTCGTGTTTTTTCCATGCTCCATGAAAAAGGTTTTTTTGAGTCTTACTCCGTCAATGTCGTATACGAGTGAGGGGAAGAAATCAAACACGAATTTACATTTGTGACCTTTAAGGGGATACACGCGATCTTTGATCTGTATTCTGTCGGTGACGTTGGAGACAAACATCCATCGTTTTGTCGGCGGCTCTAGACTTGCAACAAGCAATCCATGGAACTTACTTGTCGTCTCACCAGAATGAGTTAAGGATGCGTAGCTACCGAGACCGTTCGTTACAATCCATTCTCGCATATATGCCTCCTCACTACACGTGTAAACGGATACTATTGAAAAAACTTATCGTAAAAATTCTTTGTAAATATCAAGGGTCCGTCGAGTGACCGCATCCCAGCTGAATTCCTCTAAGACTCGTTGTTTCCCGTTTTTCCCCAGCTGGAGTCCTTTGTCCGGTAATTGAAGAACTTGTATGATCCCCCATGCGATGTCCTTAGGCTCAAAGGGGTTGACGTGGATGCCGCATTGTTTTTCTCCAGAAGGGATGATTTGTTCCCGCATCCCATTAGTCCCTCGTGCACCAACAACCGTCGGTTTTGCCATGGACATTGCTTCGGTGCATACGATTCCAAATGGTTCATAAAGTGAGGGGAGTACGACTATGTCTGCTGCTGCGTAATGCCGGATTCTTTCTTCTTCACTAACGAATTCTGTTCTGAAAATCACCCGGTCATGGATACCTAAACCATCGGCAGTCGATCGCAGTTCATTCTCCATATCCCCTATGCCAAGGATTAGTAATTTCGTGTTCGGGAAATCCTTGAGTATCTGGGGCATTGCTCGAACAAGTTTGTCTGCTCCTTTTACGGTGACGAGGCGACCAATGAAAAACAATAATGTTTCGTGGTCTTGGACACCGTATCTTCTCCTTTGAGCGAGTCGATCTTCGTTTGAAACTCGCGCAGGATCGTATTTTGCTGGGTCGACCCCATTCCAACACGGTCTGATTTTATCTTGGGGAAACCCAAGTTTTAGGAGCTCATCTGCCATCGCGTTGGAGACGGTGATGACGCAATCCGCGACTTGACCTCCTTCAAATTCAATGTCTTTTATGGTATGGGATCCTCGTCCAATGGATCGTCCAACTTCTGTAGAGTGTACATGGAACACTAAGGGAATGTTCAATTCTTTTTTAGCCACTATTCCTCCCATGATTCCGAGCCAGTCATGCGCGTCAATGATAGTAAATGACCGCCCATTCTTCCGAACGAGTGAGTTTACAAGCTGCGATGCAGACATGATATTGTAGCTTAAGACGTCAGCAAAAAACTTGAAGTTCAGCCCCCACGAGCGGAGTTCATGATCTGCGCAGAGGTAAAATGGTTTGCTGAGATCAAGTGTTTTCGGTCTGTACACCTCTACGCCATCGATCTGATCAGAGGTAGCAAGAGCATTATCCCTGTTAAGGGTAAAAACAGTGACTTCATGTTCAAGTTCTATTTGCTTTTTTGTAATCTCGGTAGCAAATGTACCAAGGCCACCGTAGATAACTGGGGGATACTCCCAGGAAAAATGCACAATCTTCATGATGTGTTAGGTCTCCTCACCGTGATTCAGCTTTTTCCTTCAAGTCTTGTAAGATGTTCATGTAGTTAATAAAACCATCATATGGGATATCATACGGACTGAAGTACGCGTGGACATTGCCGTCTTCAAAGCCTTTAGTTGAAATGTAGTAGAGGTGATCTGATGTTTGGAGTAATCGCCAGA
>CAYGVY010000257.1:0-2436 GCA_964353435.1 uncultured Thermoplasmatales archaeon
TATCAACACACGGGATCGCTGCAAGGATGACGCCGGTTGCAACAATTGTTTCTGTTTCTTTGTTGATGATTCCTTTTGGGGCGGCACCGTTCTTCTGCAACCCGTAAATAACATAGGAGCCAACAGTCGAGCCTTTTCCACAGGGGAACACAAGGATTTTATCTTTGACGCATTTTCCTTCCAGCGGATGACCTTTTTCTATGACAATACCGGTTTTGATATCGATGCCCCCGTAAAACCCGATGGGATCTTTTGATACGAGTGCGACTCCTTTTACTTTTCCTGGTGAAATCGCCCGTCCTTTCATCATAATGCTGCCTCCAGGAGTTTGTCCATGCTTGCAAAACAGACGTTTTGTTTACAGAACCCGGGGAGGTAGTTTGCTGCTTTTCCTGAGTTCACCCCGGTTGTTTTGTATCCCATATCTTCAATAGGTGAGACCACCATGCAGGTGTCAGCGACGATGTGCCCTCCTGCTTTTTCTATTATTTCGGTGTATCCCATACGATCCGCTGCTTCTTTCATCATCCGTGAGGTGCAGACCCAGACTGGTTTTTTAAGATGTTTTCCCTTGAGTTTCTCCGCAACTGAGGATATTTCTCGCAAGGATGCATGAGGGCATCCAAGGATAACGATGTCTGGTTCTGTGCCGGTATTGAGTTTCGCGTACGCTTCATCTACTTCTTTTTTCGTGATCGTGATGGTTTCCAAGCTTTCTTTTTTCACAAGGTCTGCTTCAGGGGTGAGTCCTTCAACGTGGTACAGTGCGACTGCCCCTGAGGCAGCCATTGCCGCGCCCAGCGCTTTGAGTTGATCCGTGTCAGCATTTTTTATTCCAACGAAGTACGGTATTTTGTTTTTGATTTGTTTGCCGACATAGTAGCCGAGTGCGCCAAAGTCCGCATCAAACGTAAGATCAGTGTCAACCTTAATTTTAATGGTTGGTTGTCGGTTTTCCCAGAGATGAAACCCATAATTCGGTGTTTTTCCACAGATAGCTGCCGCGAGTGCAGAGGGTCCTCCTTCTCTGTTGGTTCGTGCGCCAATCACTGAGTTGGAAAATGAAATAGCAGAGGATTCTGACCAGGCGATATGTTCGCGGAACCTGGGGAGGTTTCCAGCAAGGTACGGTGTGCAGGTTGCGGTAATCACGATGCCCATGCTTTTGAACGCGTTCATAATGCGCAGCTGGTTAGCTGCAAAATCCTTAGGGAACTTGAGTTTCTCCCAGTTTTCCAGGTCCATGCCTGCTGGGTTCAGGAAGGTAAGGACTTTGACCTTTGCGCCTTTCGCGGCGAGATCCTCAAGAAATTCAGTTCCTGGGTCCGCAATAGATTTATAGGAGACACCAGCGACTTGTACTGAGCCTACCGGTATCATTTTGTCAGCACCGTAAATATCGCCTAATTGAACGATTAATCGGAACATACGTTCAACGACTTCTCCTTGTTCGCCCCGGAGAATCTTTTCTTCTTCTTTTGTCAGATACATAATTCGTCAGCCCTGTATGGACAGGGTTATATGCTCGGATTATTTTATTGTTTTTGTCTGTCTATGAAACTGAAACAACAACCTGCTGATTTCATTGTCGAGGAAATCCCTAGTTTTGAGGTTTCTTCTGAGAAGGATGAGCATACGGTTTTTTTGCTGCAGAAACAGGAGATTGATACCTTCGATGCGATACGTCAGATAGCAAAGAAACTTCGTATTTCGCTCTTTGAGATCGGATATGCGGGACTCAAGGATAAGCATGCGCTGGCTCGACAGTACATCTCGATTCCAACACGTTATAATGTAAAGGGTCTGAACATTGATTCTTTGACTCTTAGTTTTGTTGGGTATCATCGAAAGAAAATCAAGATCGGGGATCTTATTGGGAACCGTTTTACGATCATAGTTCGTGATGTGAGTGAGAATGAACTTGCTGATGTTTCTGGCAGAGCAGCAACGATTCCGATGTCGGGTGTCCCGAATTATTTTGATTCCCAGCGGTTCGGCAGCGTCATCGATCACGGGTTCATCGGAAAGTACGTGGTGTTAAAACAGTATGAGCATGCGGTGAAACAGTATCTGACTGCGTACCAGAAATCAGAGCCAAAAAAAATAAAAGATGAGAAACGGAAAATACTTTCTCATTGGAATGATCTATCTACTGTACGGGTATTCAATAAAGCGTTTGCCGAGGTTGTGAAAGAATATTTGAAAACATCGGATTGGCGATCAGCATACCGGAAGATTCCTGCGCATCTCCGGGAGATGTATGTGAATGCGTACCAGAGTTATTTATGGAATGAATGTGTTAAAGAAATCTTAAAAGAACATGTTGAGAAGAAAAAGCTGTACTCGGTGGAATATGCGATTGGGGCGTTACTTTTTTATGTAAATCTCTCAGAGGATGAGATGAAAAAAATTCCAGAGACATTTCAGACCATCAGT
>CAYGVY010000258.1:0-2396 GCA_964353435.1 uncultured Thermoplasmatales archaeon
GTATGCCCTGCATGTTTCCAAGAAGGAAAAATTCATAAGATTGATGCGAAAATCATTGAGGAAGATGGAAAAGTCTGGATTACGAAAAATTGCGGTGAACACGGTGATTTTAAAGATATCTACTTCGGTGATGTTAATTTGTATAAGCGGTGGATGAAATACGAAAAACGTGGGGATCCGATCCCTGATGTGAAAACAACGTTGTTTGATGGTCCGATGTTATATCCAGAACATCGATCGCAGAGCGTTCTTACAAATCTGCTAGTGACGAACCGGTGTAATCTCCGCTGCGGGTACTGTTTCATGAATGCAGGAGCATCAGGTTATGTCTATGAACCTCCGTTAGATGAGATAAAACAGATGCTGCAGCAGGCACGCAACGAACGACCTATGGGTTCCAAAGCAATACAAATAACAGGCGGGGAGCCGACGATTCGTGAGGATCTCTTTGAAATTATTCGGATGGCACGGGAAGCCGGTTTTTCGCATATTCAACTGAATTCAAATGGAATTAAACTTGCAGAGAGTGTTGAGTACTGTAAGAAACTTAAAGAAGCAAAAGTCAACACCGTGTACATGAGTTTTGATGGGGTCACAAAAGAGACAAACCCATGGATTGATCAGTTAATACAAACAATTGAGAACTTCCGGGAAGCAAAGTTAAGGGCAGTCCTTGTTCCGGTACTCATCGGCGAAAAGAATCTTCATGAGACCGGCAAAATTATCCAATTTGCCCTCGATAACATCGATATCGTCCGAGGTGTGAATTTCCAGCCAGTGTCATTCTGCGGACGGATTACGAAAATCAAAGATGAAAAACGGGAGAAACAACGTGTTGATTATGTCCGTATGATGGAAGTAATTGAGAAAGAATTCAACGGTCAAATCTCTCGCGATGACTTCTATCCTGTTCCCTTTGTCTACCCGATCTCTGAGTTAATTGAGTCTTTAAAAGGTGAAAAGCAGGTGGAGTTTACCGCACACCCGGGCTGTGGTGGTGCAACCTATATTTTCTTAGAGGATGGGAAACCCCTTCCAATCACCAGATTTATTGACGTGGATAAGTTCATGACCTTTATTAGTGAACAAACCAAGATTAAAGGTCCGTTGAAAAAAGTCCGTGTTGCTGCTGCATTCCTGAAGAATGTTGATAAATTTGTTGATAAGGAAAAAGCACCAAAAGATTTTGATTTAAAGAAAATCCTGATAGATGCTGCGGTCGGTGGGAGTTACGATTCCCTGCGAGGGTTCCATTATAAAAGCTTGTTTGTCGGAACAATGTGGTTTATGGATACGTTTAACCTAAATCTCCATCGACTGGAGCGTTGTTGTATCCATTATACAACCGAAGATGGTATTATCCCATTTTGTTCCTATAATGGCCTGGGGTATGGGGATAAGATTCGAGAGAAACATTCAGTTCCAATTAAAGATTGGGAGAAAAAAACTGGGCGACCTATGCGCGATGACCTGTGGAAACAAGGTCCGTTGACCTAGATAGAAAATCTATTTTTTCCTGCTATGTATCGAATCATAATCGTGTTTTTAGCAATTGTTAATATGGACAAAAATTTATATATAGAGCAATGAAATATATAGCTATAATATAGTATGAAAATATTGGGGATATGATTATGAGAATTATAATTCAAAAAGGGAATATTGCAAAGAATGCAATTATCCTTTTTATTATCACTTGTCTCTTAATCACACCAGGATATAGCCTGGCAGGGACACCGACCATTTCACTAAATGGAACACCACCTAAACCAGCCTTCATTGAGAACAAAGAAGACTTGGTAGATGTAAAGGTTATTCACCGACTTTCTCCAAGTCATCCGATGTCACCTACAACTACTGATGTGAATATCGTTGAATTACTTCAACAGCTAGACGAACCTCTCTTGCTTGGGTATTTGGAGAATCTAACCAGTTTTGGACCTCGGGTAACAGGAACAGAAGGCTGCGATCAAGCAGCCCATTACCTCTATGAGACGTTTCAAGATATGGGATTAGCAGTTCGGTACCATAACTATACCGATAATACAATATCAGGAAGTAATATTGAGGCAACGTTATATGGAGCCGATACGACGAATATCTTTATCATCTGTGGTCATTATGATACTGTAGATTCGGGACCTGGCGCAGATGATGATGGTTCTGGCGTCGCAGCGGTTCTTGCTGCAGCAGAGATAATGAGGAATTATGAGTTTGGTCATACGGTTAGATTTGTTGCTTTCTCTGGAGAAGAACAAGGATTGATTGGGAGTCGTCATTATGCTGAGGATGCCTATAACAACGATGAATCTATAGTCGCGGTTCTCAATGCAGATATGATTGGATTTGCGCCATCAGGTTCAGATGGCATAAAGGGGAAAATTTATGAAAATGAT
>CAYGVY010000259.1:0-2388 GCA_964353435.1 uncultured Thermoplasmatales archaeon
TCTCTTCTATACCCTTTGCTAAGTATAGATCATTAAGGTCCATACCAGCAGGAAGAGACACGATAGTAGAGTTAATAACTTCTTGAGCTACCATCCTAGAAAACTCTGCACCTGGATTACTCCCATCTTCTTTTAAATCATTATCACCAATAATATAAACCCTGCCATAGCCAGTAAACATCCTAGTAAAGTGTGACTTCCAAGCCTGTACACCAGGAACTCCTACTGCCGGTATACCTAGAATTGCAGATGCAACAATAGTATCTAGTTCACCTTCACAAATTGCTATGTATTCACTGGTTAAAATAATATCGCTAACATTATATAGATGACCCTTCTGTCCTAGTGGTGCTCCATACCTAGGCTTACCTTCATCTAATCTTCTAAACTTAAAGCCAACACAGTGTCCCATTACCGTCATATAAGGTATGGATAGCCAGCCTTGATAGTGCTCGTGGGTTGCAGCAGGATCCTTTATGTAGCCTAAGTAGTACTGATCAGCTACCTCTTTAGAAATCCCACGACCTGCGAGAAACGCTACCGCCTCTTCGTTTAGATCCTTGTTGTACTGTACTGCCGCTTCTAGTGAGGATTTCAATTGCACGGGCGAGAGCATCTTTAAACTCCATATTCTCTATAAGACTAATAATGTTTACTGCGTTGCCACCCTTACCGCAAGTGTGACAAAAATATAAATTGTCCTTAGTGTTTATTACTGCACTTCTTCTACTGTCGTTATGTAATACACACCTTACAGAACAAGCCCTGCCTTCCCTTACCTCACCGCCATAGTGAGAAACAATTACTCCAATGGGTATTGTGTTCGCATCGGTTCTGCCATTGCCATTGCCAGACTTCCTACTCCTGGACCAGTCTTGTGCTGGCATCCGCAGTCTCCTTTGCATTTACGATGATAGTTATCTGCTTGTTTAAAGTGGCGTTTAATATTTTCTGTGCCACCCTTCTTACAATAGTCGCAAATCATTCTTCTTCCTTAACCTCTTCCACTACTGGTGTTTCTTCTACTACCTCTACTACTGGTTGAAGTATATCTGTTGTAGTTATTACGCCTTCTGGTACTGGTGTCATTGCTTCTCCTTTAGCCATTGTGTTAGGTCTTGGATTACCCAAGCCTTTTCTATTCCTGCGTTTCTTCTCTTGAATAAAACATAACTAAGAGGCTGACTAATACCACGATGCTTAGAATAATTAGTAGCTTCGGTTTGCGCTTCATCCCAGAACTCCTTTAGATTTAACTTCTTAGTATTCTTTAACTCAAAGATGTAGGTTTCACCGGCAACTATAACTACTAGATCACCTTCATCTTCTGATCCAGATAGGCGTAGCCTCTCAGCTACTGCTCCCATCTTTCTAAACCATTTCATTACATCAACTTCAAACTGAGCACCCTTAGCCTTGTTATACTTTGGTGTCATCAAACACCGCATCTCTTCTATACATCATACCCAAAGCATCTGAGTCACTGATCTGACATATCCCATAGTTAACAAATAAACCAACGTGATCAGAACCATCAGCAGTATGTGGACCAAACCTATTCTTAACTGCTGCTACCTTTAATACTTTATTATAAGGATCAAAGCCAAGAGTAAGTATCAGTGCAGGTAATTGAGATACCTTACCGTGAATAGCCCTACGAGCAGGTGGCTCACTAGTCTTTCCATACTCAGTCTGTTCGCTAACGTGGTGCAATACCATTACACAGGCTTCAGTCTTGCGAGCCATATCGTGGAGTTCCACCATAATAGCTCGCAGACCTGCCCATTCATTATCAGATTCAGCAGCAACATTCATCAGGTTATCTATAACAACCAACTCTGGTGGGATACCAAACAATTCAACATATGCTCTAACCTCTAACTCAATATCATCTAATGATGGTGATGAGTCAAAGACGAACTGTATGTTTTCTAAATTGTCTAGATGCTTATCGTAGTAATGACGGTTACTATTTAGATTAGCTTCCACCATAAGTTGGCTGTGTCCTGATAAGTGAGAGGCTGCTCTCATCATCACTGTTGCTGTGTCTGTATCTGCTGAAAAGAATAAAGTAGGAACCTTTGCTTTAATTGCGTAGATAAGAGCGAACATACTCTTACCAACATTGGGTGCGGCAGCAACCATACACACCTGACCTCTACGAAACTTGATCTGCTTCTTAGCTAGATCAGCCCATACGTCAGGTAGTGGTGTTGCATTAGTGGTTGACCCACGCCACGCCCTATTTAAATTAAGCAATATGTTCCTCTCTAGGAAGAGTTATTCCCCTGAGTTGTCTAATTCTTTTTCTCTTTGAAGCTGATATACCGCCCCAAATACCATAGCGTTCTCTTTGTATTCCCCATTCAGCACACTCTGCAAGGTGGG
>CAYGVY010000260.1:0-2369 GCA_964353435.1 uncultured Thermoplasmatales archaeon
CCGGAGAATAACGCTGCGACTCTCATCGCAATAGGTATCTCTTTAAACAAATAAAGACTATGGTCGGTAATACATTAATCATGTTTTTCCGAATAACCTTCTGAAATTCCAGCCTTCTTTTTATTTCGTCCCAAATAACAGGTATCCTAACCCTGTATGGGTCCTTCCTTTCATTTACCAACATATCACCTAAAAATTTAAAATTAACATTATCCTAAAATAGGTTGATTACAAAATATATAAGGGAGGAATTCTAAAACCCTCAAAATGATAACCTAGAAAAATTCTTTCCAGAATAATTCATATTTGTTTAAATTAATAACAAAAAAAGAAAAAAAGGAGATTTTTCTAATATTCTAACAGATGTCTCAGTAACGGGAACGCATTGGGGAATCGCTCGAACAATAAGTCTAAGAAATGTTGTATCGGCTTATACGAATATGGTATCGTGATAGGCAAGGGATCTGACCAGCTACTCTCTTTTCCATAGATATCTTTTGCTTTTACTTTGATGCCATATGAACCTTTAATCGTCCACTTGTGAGTCGTATTTATAGTGACACCAGAATTGTAGGGTCCGAGCCATCCGCTGTTGTTACTATCACCCCAGTCAAACCAAAAAAAGACAGTGTCATTATCTAGGTCTATTGTGCATGTGGAAAAGTTATATGATGTTCCTACAATTCCTCGAGACGAACCTGTTAGGATAGGAGTCTCAGGTGGTAAATTTTCGTTATTCGAAGACAGTTTTATTATAACCACATTCCTATCATTCATATAAAAAGAATCCGTATACCCTACAACAACAGAGCCGCCATCTTTTGTTGGACGAATAGAATAACCACAATCTTTCTGTGCTCCTTGAAACATAAGGTACCATTGTTCGCTTCCAGAGGCGTTCAATTTTCTAACCCATAAATCAGACAAACTGGTGTTATGTGATGTAATAGATCCTGTCGCTATAAAACCACCATCCATCATTTCCTGAACAGAATACCCGGTTTCATCAAAATACGCATCTCCAAGCACTGTCTGCCATTGAGAGCTCCCGGAATCATCAGTTTTTACGAACCATGCGTCATAACCACCTGTAGAAAACGATGCGGTATCCCCGGTAATAATATACCCGCCATCGCAAGTTTGAGCTACTGATCCAAACCAATCATTATATTCCCCGCCAACAGTTACATTCCAGAGTTCGTTACCATCTGCATTGGTTTTTATAAGCCATCCATCATCTTTGCCAGCACCAAATGAAGATGTGCTTCCAGCGATAATGAATCCTTGGTCAGTTGTCTGTTGAACCGCCATACCATATTCCCCTTCCGGACCACCAAATGTTTTATTCCACACTTCGTAACCTGATGGATTTGTTCTTATCAGCCACACATCATTTGCTCCTGCACCAAATGAATAGGTATACCCTGTTATGATAAATCCACCATCAGTGGTTTGAAACACGGAAAATCCTGCCTCAGAGTGAGAACCTCCATAGGTTCTATTCCATAATTCATGACCCGTATTGTCGGTTTTTATCAACCAAAAATCATGATTATTATCGTGGCCAAATGAATCCGTATACCCTGCTATAACGATACAAGAATCAATTGTAATCAAAACAGATCGTGCCCCGTCTTTTAAACCTCCACCAAACGTCTTATTCCAAACCTCAACTCCATCTTTATCGGTCTTTATCAACCAGGCATCATATCCTCCTGCTCCAAAAGACGTGGTTTCACCTGCGATGATATATCCACCATCATATGTTTGTTGGACACCCCAGCCCCAATCCAATTGACTGCCGCCAAAAAACTTGCTCCATTCTATCTGAGAATGATATAATGTATTCACTTGTTGTATGAAATAAGAATCTCCATTCACTCCGATATCCCTTGTTGAAAATGGAGAAACAACTGAACAACATAAACATATTATTACCGCAATCTCAATAAAAGTAATTATTGCTTTTATAGATGTTCCCCATGAATAGAAGAATTGTTATTAGATATAAACGTTTCTATTGGATTTTTAGATAAAATGGATATTTGTATCTATAATTATTGCTAGATGGAAGAATTTTTCCCCCCAGACTGGACTCCCTTTTTCAATTTTACAGCGTCACTATCCTACAAGTCGTTCATCATAATCGTAGATGTGTTAAAGATTATTGTCACTCGTCTGGTTCGATATGATTCCTGCACCGTTAATCTTGTTTTGAGCATCATAACGAATTATCGTATTGATGTACTCTTTGGAGAGTTGACTAAACTTATCTCTCCCAATGCTGAAAGTGATATCATTAAAGTTTACACTAACCAAATCAGATTTCTTACGTCGAGACATAGTTCCTCCAACTATGATAGCCAGAT
>CAYGVY010000261.1:0-2367 GCA_964353435.1 uncultured Thermoplasmatales archaeon
TCGCAGCACTATCTGTATTCTTAATAGCGGTTAATAGTGATATCTTCGAAAATCTCTTTAAGGAGAAACTGACTATTTCAGAGGGTGAATGTACTGATGTCAATTACATCGGTAGGTACACTTCGAATAATACAATTTTTGATTCATCCTATACATACACACAAAATAAAACAGGTGGGAAACCATTAAAAATCTTTGTAAGCAACAATACAAGTGCGACATCCCCGAAACCAGGATACACCGCTGGAATGATTAAAGGATTCATGGAAGGACTCATTGGAATGCAAGAGGGGCAAACAAAAATAATTGGTCCTATCCCTCCAGAGAAAGCATATGGAGCAAAAAAACTAAAAGTAGGGGCGATTTTTACGAGCCAATTCTTTGCGTTTTACATGAACCAGACCGTGGAAGTCACGAATTACACAAGCGAAAATCTTAGTGTAAGATGGATACAGATGGAGAATCTTAGCAATTTTACGATGCCTAGTTTCGTCATTAATAATCTACAAAGCTCCAATGAAACTGAGATGGTCATTTCTCCACCCCCCTATTACATCTGGCAGAATTCCACCTCCATTATCAACATCACTGATACTACCGTAACCGTGAGTACAACACCAACAAATAGCACGAATTTTTCAAACATTATACCATATGAACAAAAACAAATGCTGATTTTCCCAAATGTAACCACTGCAACCTGGAATGATACAACAATAACGGTCGTATGCTCTCCAGTGATAGGTCAGAATTATACCTTCCAGACCCAAACATATACAGGGATGATAAATGTAACAGTATCTATAAATAATATTATCGGTGATAAAATTAATGTCACTCTCATCACTGACCAAGACCCAACGCCAACTTATCGTGATTTAAACAGAACTTTAACATTTAACAGAACCTTTGTCCTCCCTCGGCTATATAAAGACATCCCGTCTATGTATATCTCGTATTTCTATACACAGGATATTGAGAAGGCAGGGTACAGCTTAAATCCGCTCGCTGGAGAGTCATTAACCTTTGAAGTCACTATCGAAAAGGTGTATAAAACCTCTCAGGGGAAAAGCTGAAGTTTTATCTCACGTTCCACTATCTGTAAAAACTCTTCTTCTTTTCCTTTAGGGATGGTCGCACCTGCAGCGATGTTATGACCACCACCTAGCCCATTTAATTCTTTTGCGGCACGGGTGAGCGCTGTCGCAAGATCCAATCCGCGGTCCACCAAACTTTGTGTGGCTCGTGCGGAGACCTTCACATCTCCATTTTCAGTAAGTGCGAACCCAATGAGCGGTAATTCTTTATCGACGTCTTCTGTGTTTAACATCATATTAGTGACAATTCCAATAATGGTATCGCGAATACCGTCACCAGCGTGAAAATACTGAATATAGTTTCGTTTTTGTATCTTTTCTTCTCGGGCGAACTGTAAGCCTTCCACGAGATTGTGGCGATGGCCACTGAGGAGATTTAACGCTTCTTTGAGCCATTTCCCCCGGTCACCTAGGCATACTTGTAGTCCGACCTCATACTGTCCGTACCGTGCCGTGGAATTCAGAAGCGTGGCGAATTCTTTGGCATCATGCAGCTCGGTTCCTTCTTCCTCTTTACAGAGGATGTAAGATTCTCCTAGGACCCTACTTGCCGCCTGATACCCAAAGCCTTTCGAAAGTAGCATCTGAACAATCGTGGAGATGATTTTCCTTTTCTCTTCTTTGTCAAGATCAACCCATGTCCTCCACGCATCCCCATCTTTTAATCGAATCTGTAATTCCTGCAATAAGGCAACGCAGGCGTCTTCACGTCCACTGACACCAGGAATAAGCGGGTCACTTGCATACTGAAGGAGTTTTGTAAGAGGCCTGGTTTCTTTTCCGAAATACCGGATGTCCTTGATTGTTTGAAGAACACCAGCGTCTTTCCCATCCTTTACGATCTCAGTGTTCATTCCTCGAAGCTCACAGAACTTCCGATCCTGAAGATCACCGATTGCTCCGATGATCGCAAGACCAGATAAATCCCTGTTTTTCAGGTCAAGTGCTTTTGAGACCAGATAGGTTGCCCCTGCACCAGACAGTTCGTAAGACCCATCACGACCAAACAAGTGAGGATTGAAATGAAAAGAGGCATCTGAATCCGGGGGACATTCATGGTGATCCGTGATGATTTTTTTGATTTCCGGGTACTGGGTGCTAATCCCACTCCCCAAGTCGGTAAACCACACGAGTTCATGGTTTTCAGCAAGTAACTTATTAATCACGACCTCATCGAGCTGTTTAATGCATTCAATGGTGTATTTTTTTCCGAGCCTCCGAAGGGTCTCCGAGGCGATTGCTCCTGCGGTGATCCCATCTGCATCGATAT
>CAYGVY010000262.1:0-2346 GCA_964353435.1 uncultured Thermoplasmatales archaeon
GTTTCTATGAAGGGGTTATTCAAAACCCTCAATATTTAAAGACAAACACAATTCGTATTATATCAGGAAATCCGATATGAAAAAACACATATTGGTTCTGGGATGTAGTCTGTTGATTCTTACAATGTGTTTTAGTGGTTGCGAATTTCTCGAACAAAAAGATTATATCACGGTTAACATCAAAGCCTACATCGTCGTACCTCTTATCAATGCTCAGGGAATTACCGTCACCAATGATACTGCAGAAGGTGTTCTTGTGGACATTTGGATGGTAAAAGATGGGGGAGAACGAATCACCTTTAACAAATATACAGAAAGCAGTGGTGGAGTAGTAGTAACAGGTTCTTTTAAACTCTACAAGGAACAACCAATTGAATGTACTGCCGGTGTTGTGGATCCATATAAAACGTATGTACCCGGACACATAGATTCTGATACCCTCGCCTGGGAAACCGTGGATGCAGCAGCTGATTTCGGAGAAACCTACACTTGGGAAGTTTATTTGTTCCCCGATTTGCGAGAGCCACCGCCTTAAAAAATTATTCGTATGCAGACAATTGAGTAGTGTTCGAACCCCTTTTTCTGTATAATTTTAAATTACTTGCTGTAGCATAACGAAAATATAGAAAATGGAAGCAATAATTATTTACTCATACATTATTAGGTTTAAACAATGAAGAATTTACTTATAGCTCCATGCGGAATGAATTGCGGTATTTGCATGGCTTATCTGAGAGACAAAAATACATGCCCTGGGTGTCGGTTATTTAACAAGAATGAACCGGTTACTATCGCTAAATGCAAAATTAAAAATTGTGAAACTTTCAAAAGAAACAAATCAAAATTTTGTTTTGAATGTAAAGAATTCCCTTGTGAACGAATAAAGCACATGGATAAAAGATATCGAACAAGATACAGTATGAGCACAATTGAAAATCTTGAGAATATTAAAACATTCGGAGTAAATGATTTTGTAAAAAATGAAAAAATACGGTGGACTTGTTCTCAATGCGGAGGAACGATTTGTGTTCACCGAGGATATTGCTATAACTGTGGAAAAAATTACGTTAAGAATCATTAAAAAGAGTAATTATGCAAACCAAATATCCTGAGATTGGAATCTGTGGGCTTTCTTGCAGACTTTGTCCTATGTATAACACTGAAGCCGAGAGTAGATGTCTGGGGTGTAAGAGTAAAAGTAGAATGGCTGTTGGTTGTCCATTTATTACTTGTGCTGTAAAGAAAAAAGGAATTGAATTTTGTTGGGATTGCACAGAAAACATAACCTGTGAAAAATGGAAGAAACACCGAGAAGCAGGTAAAAAGATTGATTCTTTCAAATGTTATCAAAAACTTGAGGAGGATATTTCGTTTATACAAAAGAAAGGAATCAGTGAATTTGAAAAAATACAGAAGCAAAGAAAGCATTTACTCAAAGAGATGCTAAGAGACTTTAATGAGGGTCGTTCAAAAAGTTATTATTGTATTGTTGTAACTGTGTTAGATGTTGAAGAACTTAGAGAAGTGTTAACTCGTGCAAAAAAAGAATCCGATGGATTGGATGTCAAAGGTAAATCCAAGATTCTTCATTCGATTTTAGATGACTTCGCTAGGAAGAAAGGTTATTGTTTAAAATTAAGAAAATGAATACGGTTTCAGTTATTTCTTAAAAAAATATTGGGCAGACTTATAAGTAATTGAACTTTTTTAAGTCAACAGGAATAAAGGTTGATTTTTACAGGTATTTTGGGGTTCAAATCCCGTCCCCTGCATCTTTTTTTCCGTTTTGTTAAGTAGATAATGAAATAAACTTAAAAACAAGCATTTTTTACAATGGCTTTCGGAACAAGAGGATTTATCGCGTGGTTCGAGGCAATTATCTATAATAAAATAAGAGAACTCTGTAAAAACATTTTTGTAAAGATATTCGTCCACAGCATAGGTGTTCTATTGATGATGGCAGGAATCTATTCTTTAATTACATCAATACCATCTATAACAAGCATAGCAGGTTTGTTTCTATTCTTTATAGGATTATTTGTTTTTTTAATACCATTAGGGGTGGAGTAAAAATCTAATTGCACTCATTTTGTTTTGTCCAATTTTATTTTTTAATAATTATTTAACCGGTAAACATGGGTTCAAATCCCTTCCCCTGCACTAAATTTATATACATGACATATATTACGTGCTATGTATTAGCATAGCACAATGAGGCAAATTAATGAAAAGAAAATGTTTGGCGGTTGTAATCATTCTTTTGTTCACTGGAACCTGTATCATTCCAGCGATTGCACAGGATATAGAAAAAACATCTCAGCCAACATCAAGTGGTAATTGGTTGTA
>CAYGVY010000263.1:0-2339 GCA_964353435.1 uncultured Thermoplasmatales archaeon
AAACAGGCACCATCACCAAACATGATATGACGGTAAAAGAGTTTTTTATTGGCACTAAATTTCATGTCATGTCTGATATATTTAAAATGATTGTAGAAGGGAAATCTGCTCTCTTGCATGATATCTTTCTAACATCGGTGAAATGCTCTACTGCTCAGGTCGTCGAACAAGATGGAAACATAGTCAAGGAACTAGGGGATCCTACTGAGATTGCGTTAATTAAAGCGTCGATTTTAAACGGGTTTAAACCCAATCAATTTGATTCATTCAAGATCATTGACAGCGTCCCGTTTTCCTCTGAACTTATGTTTTCTGCAATTCTTACCAAGGATGGCTCAGGGACTCATGATATTTATATCAAGGGTGCTCCGGAAAAGGTTCTCACATTCTGTGGGTCTTATTATGCAGATGGTAAAATGCTATCACTTGACGAGCATCATCGACAGCATATTGGAAAAGAGCTGTCGACACGATCCGAGAAAGGTTTCCGACTTATTGGTTTTGTGAAGAAATCAAACGTTGGTGACCTGCAGAAGATTGATGTGAACAATCTCACTGGTTTTACGTTCCTTGCAACAGCTGCAATCTACGACCCGCCAAAGGATGAAGTCAAGCAGATGATTCAGGAAACAAAAGACGCGAACATCAGTGTTGTGATGATAACTGGTGATAGTAAAAAAACCGGTTTTTCAATCGCTGAGAGTGTTGGAATTGCGACTGACATAGATCAGGCAATAGAAGGAAAAGACCTGGAGCAGATGAGTGATGAAGAGTTCGGGGAACATGTGGAGCATCTTCGGGTTTATTCTCGTGTCGCGCCGCTTGATAAACTGAAAATAGTAGAGAAATTACGCGCGAAAGATCATATCGTTGCTATGACCGGGGATGGCGTCAATGATGCTCCTGCGTTAAAGAAAGCTGATGTCGGCATTGCCATGGGTCGCGCTGGAACGCAGGTGGCTCAGGAAGCAGCAAACATTATTCTTACCGATGATAATTTTTCTGTCATTGTCAAGGCTGTTGAGGAAGGACGACGGGTGTATCAGAACCTTAAAAAACTGATTCGATACCTCATTACGAATAATATCGGGAAAGTAGTTGGTGTTCTCATCACACCTCTTCTGGGATATCCTGTTCCTTTAATGCCGCTGCAGTTGTTATGGTCGAATGTTGTTATGGAAACGTTCCCTGGTGTCGGGGTGAGCACTGATTCTGCTGATAAAAATATCATGAAACGAAACCCTTCGAAGCTCTCAGAACCGATTATTTTAAGGAAACAACGAGTGATGATGATCGTCGATGGAATCGTCTTTGGATTATCTATCGCTGCAGGGTACATCCTTACGTTCCATTATATGTTAGGTCATGGTGCGGCAGAAGAGGATGCGAAGGTAATGGCAGGGACGGTTTCCTTTGCGATTACCTTGCTTTCCCCACAGATCTACGTATTCATTTTACGAGAGGGGAACCTTCTGGAGAAATTCAAACGGCGAAATATCTTACTGAAATCGTTTTTTGTATTTACATTTCTGATGATTCTAGCAATTATCTATTTGCCTGGGATAAATGATGTGTTTACGACCACACCTATTCTTGATATCACTCTCTGGGGTTTGATTCTAGGGTTCTCTCTTCTTACTACTGCATTCCGTGCGCTGCTGGGGGATAATTTATTCTTTAAGCGGAGAAGTGATTCGCAGGCGAGTATAAAATCATAATTTTATTAAGCTGTGGAGTTATTCTTCTTTTGGATTCTTATGCAAGCGAGACCATCGTACGATGAATACTTTATGGAAATGGCTCATGTGGTTGCAAAACGAAGCACGTGTTTACGACGGCAGGTTGGCGCTATTCTGGTCAAGGACAAACATATCTTGAGTACAGGGTACAATGGTGCGCCCAAGGGTCTGAAACATTGCTCTGAAACAGGGTGTCTTCGGGAAAATCTGAATATTCCATCAGGGGAACGACATGAATTGTGTCGCGGATTGCATGCAGAGCAGAATGCGATTATCCAGGCAGCGGTTTTTGGTGTCTCGATTAAAGGATCTGTATTGTACTGTACAAATACTCCTTGTGTCGTGTGTGTGAAAATGTTGATTAATGCGGGTGTCACGGAAATTATCTACGGGGGAGAATACCCTGATAATCTTGCGAAACTCATGATGGACGAAAGCAAATTAAAAATAAAAAGATTTAAATAATTGAATTGCATATAAAAATCTAAATGAAAAAATTGGAAAAATATATATACTTCAGAATTGATTTATTCTGCGAGGAGAATGTATGAAACGGACAAAGTCACTCGTATTAGATGAGAACGAAAATAAAGCAGTCCA
>CAYGVY010000264.1:0-2334 GCA_964353435.1 uncultured Thermoplasmatales archaeon
GTGTTTGGGACTCAAATTCTTGATTGGAATTATATGTGCTTTAGATGACGTTCGTAATATTTCCCCGAAGGGGCTTTCTTGTAGTGTTACTGTTACGGGAGGGGTAACTTTTGTTACATTTATAAATAGTAAAAATTAAATATATGGTACGCCATAGCATTACAGTGGAGGATAAGTTATGAGGGAAAAAATTGTTGGAATTTATGTAGGAATGCTGGTCATTACAATCCTTTTGCCGGGGGTATTGGGGGGTAGCCGAGATAATCCTGAAATTACCGATACAAGTGGCGATGCTCGAGCGTATCTCGACATTAAGAAAGCATGGTTTTATGAAGACCCAAGTACACCTGATATTTTGTATACAACAATAGAGATAGCAAGACCCAGTATCATCCCATCAAAACAACATCTTGTTGTATCATGGGAAATGGACGGAGAGTATTATGCTTCTATGTTAGCTGTTGGATACGACATTGGAATAGATATTCCCTGGTTATATTATTGTGCGAATAAGGGCGGCGGACACTTTGGTGATCCAAAACCCCAGATATCAAGAATTGTAGGATTCTTTAACAAAACCGAAGGGACAATTATCTGTAAAATACCTAAAAGTACTATTGGGAACCCAATACCAGGTGATGTCTTAACAAATACCCAATCCCAGTGTTTTCAGAGGTTCGGATACTGGGGGAGATTGGGATTTTACCCCATATTCAGATATTGGCTCTTTGATCAGATACTAGGGAAATGGCAAGTGGAGGATACCGCACCAGACCAAGGATACGGAAACGAGTATATCGTACTATATTAGAAATCGAAAATGATTCAGAAAGAGTTGGCTGTAGGTATATTATTTCTGTTTTTAGGAACAAACATCATTCCCTCAACTACACACGATACAGCAGAACAATCACCTCTCCGAACAGCAACAGGCAATACATTCTATGTTGGGGGCAGTGGTCCAGGCAACTACAGTAAGATTCAGGATGGTGTTAATAATGCAAGTGAAGGTGACACCATCTTTGTATACCGTGGAACATATTATGAAAATATTGATATCGATAAGATTATTAATCTCGTAGGTGAAGATAAAAATATAACGATTATTGATGGTGGTGGCAAACATGATGTTATCTGTATCCATAATGATAACGATGGGGTAACCCTATCAGGGTTCACGATACAAAACAGTGGAAACTATAGCGATGAATATACTGAGGATTGTGGGGTTGATATACTCTCCAACAACAACACTATCCAAAACAACGTCGTCTCTTATCACCCTCATTGTGGGATACGAATAGGGTTAGCAAACAGTAACAAACTCACAAAAAACATTATCAAGAACAATCCTAACAATGGTTTGTGGGTTGAATTTTCTGATAACAACACCATTATCGATAATATTTTTTTTAACAATATTTTCTGCGGAATAGAGGTCGATAATAGGAAAAAAAATATTATCTATCCCGTTGGTCCCATCCATACGCCATACATAGGTAGGGTAGATTATGATCCAGCGAGTTATGATTGGCCCCCTGTTGCTGATGTAGGTGTTTGCTTCTGCTCCTGTTACTGTTAACAATGCAAGTAACAACCCACCAAATAAACCGGTTAAACCATCAGGTCAAGTAAGTGGTAACGTAACTGTCGAATATATCTATACCACTAATAAAACTAATCCAGATAGGGATCAAGTATACTATAATTGGAGTTGGGGTGATGGCACCTAAAGCGGTTGGATAGGACCTAACGCTTCCGGTGCGAGTGAGAGTATAAAACACAAATGGAGTTTAAAAGGATCATATCAAATCAAAGTAAAAGCAAAAGATATAAACAATGCTGAAAGCCCATGGTCTGACCCCTTGCCTATAACGATGCCGTACTCGTATAACAAACCGATACTACAGTTCTTGGAGTTGTTATTCCAGCGATTCCCCAATGCGTTCCCACTACTACGACAACTATTGGGGTACTAGTAATCTCTATCTTTTTCTTATTAAGGATATGTTTTTAAAGGAGAACCGTGCTATATAATTGTACAAAGGGGGAAAAGATTTGGATAAATATCCATCGTTTAGGAAAGGTTTGGCGGTTGGAATTATTCTCTTATTTGTTACGATAAGTATCATTCCATCTACTGCACAAGATTCACAGAAAACATCTCTATTAACTTCGACAGAGAAGAATCAGTGTTTTGATACAACACCAGTTCCGTTGCCAACATCTGGGGGTTGGATGAAAACCTTCGGAGGAATATATTATGACGCTGGTTATTCAGTTCAACAGATTACCGATGGCGGGTACATCATCACAGGAGAGACAGAGACGTTT
>CAYGVY010000265.1:0-2302 GCA_964353435.1 uncultured Thermoplasmatales archaeon
ATCATTTTGAGGTAAAAATGTTGTCAGATCAGACTGCATGTACACATTACGGACTTGTATTCCAATCACGATGGTAATAATCGTGTAGACAAGGAGAATTGTTTTTGGTTGTTTCACCAGGATTTTTGCGAGGGAGTGTGCTATTTTCATGGTTCACCTCCCGGATGATCAATCGTGATTTGTACGTACTTGTTTCCATTCGTTTTACCGGTCAGGTTTGCAATCTTATTAAGTCGTGATTCGATGATTTTAACTCGGCGTTGTAGCAAAATAATAGGAGAAACAGCACCGTATAAGTACGGGTTTTTCCCGATAGTCTCTGTTTTTATTTTTTGTCGGTAGATGACTTTTTGTGTGTACATCTTTGAAAGAAGCTCTCGAACAGTGCTGGGATGCAGTTTGGTGCCATTAATGATATCATCGCTGCGTGCCCCTTTTTTTCTGAGTAAGTAAACATAGATACGAGACTCTGCCCTGGAATCCAGTAATTCATGGACTGCGGTCTCAATGTTTTTGTCGATAGGTGAACGGGTTCTGTTCATTAGAGTGCACCATTTTTATGCAATATTATTAATAAAAAACGTTGTTTTGTGAGTTTAAATACCTTTCCATTTTGTCGTTTCCCACCCGACAAAACATTTTATCGGTTAAAAAACGATAAAAATAGACGCGATGCAAACATTTATTTCCCCTCACCACCTCCCGTAAACATCGAGATCATGGATGAAAAAACAAGGGTGCAGAAAGACATCGTAATGTTCGAGGAAAACGTCAAACAAATAAACGAAAAAACAATCACGGACAGTCAGAAAAAAATCATTGACCTCGCATCTCAATACTACCAAGACACAAAATATTACGCGGGAAAAAAAGACTACTTCACCGCGTTCGGCTGCATTAACTACGCCCATGGGCTCCTTGATGCAATCCTCAAAACAGAACACTAAGGAGGAAAGTTGTATGAAAGTTGAAGGAAACATAGAAAAATACTACCATTACGCGTTCCCCATGCAAACCATCTTAGTCACCTGCAATGATGAAACAGGGAAAACAAACATCATCACCCTTGCCTGGCACACCCCTATCTCACGCAAACCACCCTTGTATGGGATTTCGATTGCCCCGAAACGATACTCCCATGCACTGATAGAAAAAAGCAAGGAATTTGTCATCAACTTTATCCCATACTCCTTGGTTGAGGCAGCACAGTTCTGCGGAACGCATTCTGGCCTATCAACCGATAAACTCTGCAAAACCGGGCTTACCCTTGCACTTTCAAAGAAACTTTCTACACCCTTGATCAAAGAAGGGTACGCACACCTGGAATGCAAACTAGTGAAGAGTGTCCCCTTTGGTGATCATACCCTTTTCGTTGGGGAGGTTATCACCGTCTCTGCTGATGAAGACGCATTCAAAAACGAACTCCTTAGAACAGATCAGGTACACCCTCTCTACTACATTGGGGAAAACGCGTATACAACACTAGATAGAGCAAAAAGGAAAACATTCTAACTAAAAAGGAGCTGGACATCAGCGTCTTCTTTTACCATTAGGGTTTGCGCAGCGTTCCCCTGGTTGACACTGATCTCAAGGAAATGATTGCTGCCGATGGTGAGAAGAACTTCACCAGGTTTTGCGAAACCGTACGAGGAAACAAACGGCAGGTGTTCCCATCGATAATCACCAGAAATTACCGTGATTTTTTTCTGCTCAACATCCTTTGGTAAAATGTCGCTAGGAATGTTCGTAATCAAGTTTCCAAAACGATCAACGTACATGACTTTCCCAACAATCCGGTCCCCTTGATGCTCCCCAAGACTGAACTGCAGGTCAACAAAGTGCGTAGTCTTCATACCAATCTCACTAAACGGTATCCCTTTTGCGATATAGGCAGCGACTGGCGCGAAGATATCACGTCCATGGAATGTACGGGACAATGGATGGATCATGTATTTTGGGTTGGTGATCTCATAGACAACAAAGTCTCCCAGGAGATGCGCTGTTGGCAAGAGTATTCCGTTATCCGGGCCAACAAGAATCTGTTTTTTTGTCGTAATAATCAACCCTTTCCGCTCCATCCCAACACCAGGGTCAACAACCACGACATGAACGGTTCCCACTGGGAAAAACGGGGCTGTCGCCCAAAGGATAAACGCGCCTTCTCTGATATTATGGGGTGCAACCTCATGGGTGATGTCGAGAAGTCGAGCATCGGTAATACTTGATACAACTCCCTTCATCTGCGCAACATATCCGTCTTTGGTGCCGAAATCCGTAAGAAAAGTGATCCTTTTCATAGCTC
>CAYGVY010000266.1:0-2281 GCA_964353435.1 uncultured Thermoplasmatales archaeon
TTGCATTGTGGAGCAGAAACAAAGGATCTATGAAAGGACCGCCGAGCTGGCCAGAACAAACGAGATTCTTCTGGCTGAGATAGTTAAAATTCCCATTCCGGACCCCCCTCTAAAATCGTCAATAATTATAGGATCTCAATCGCCCCCATAAGAGCAGAGAAAATGGAAATCTCTCAGAACCTACCCGGGGCAATAACAAGAAGACATCATCTCTGGCGTCCGCTCGATGGAGCCTAATTTTTATCGACAGTATAGACTCAAGAAGCTCCAACACAATGGATTTCTGGCTGAGATTAAATCAGATCCACGTAGGATTGAAGTCTACAAGAAATAGTAATAGATCCAATTGCGTTCTTCTTTCTGGCATTTTGCTTCGTATCGAAACGGAATTCCCCTTGGAAACGATCTCAAACAGCATAAGAATATTCAACATTGTATCAGATGTCGGGCGGACAAGAGGCCGATTTTCCGGTCCTAACCGGGGGGCTTCTTCGCAGGCAGCAATTCTGATTCTTGATATCAACTGGAGGATTCCATGTATCAATACGCTAAAATATAATAATGTCATCATTGCTTCAATACGTTCCTGTCTTTCAAGAAATAGTGTTGAAGCCAGCAGAGGCTCCTTAAGCACGCTGAAATTATGTTCCACTTTGCGCTGAGCCTTATACCTCAAAAGGACATCCCTGCTGCCCAGAGTATCTGGGTCAATATTTGTCAGAAGACAGAATGATTCATCTTTCCTGCGCTGTTGTTCAATCCTTGCCTCATTTTGGATGATTGTTCCTGCGCTAACTCCCCAGGTAATGGCAACATGTTTTGGTTTAGGCGTCTTGGACGGCCTTCCAACTGGATTCTTTTCGTTTACTGATGCAACAACAGAAAGATTTACTGAGAAGAATGATTTCGAATGAGACCTGATGAACGCATTCAGCTCATTGATTGCATCCGGTTCACAGGCAAGCTTTTTTTCTGTTAGAGCTTTGAGGTCTGACTCAAACGCCTCGCGAGCCTTTTCTATCTTTTCCTGCAGGTGGTGCTCTGCATCACCGCTTTTATAGATATGAATCAAGATGGGGAAGCCAAAGATATCTCGTTTATATGTCTGGACCCAGTACTCTGGCTCATTCCCTTTCCCTGCGGGATGCTCGCAGCAGATCCCAAGTGGTTGCCATTCTTGTTTTTCATATGCCAGGTTGCGAATCCTTTCGGCAAGTTTCCCGGCAAAGTTCTCAGGAATGCGGGAGATTATCTTTAACGGTTTATCACTGCACAAAATGAGTTCAAGGTTCTTCTTGTTTAACAATTTGCTGTCAGCAATATATGTGTAGCGATGGAATTTGTCTCCGAATACTTCCTTGAGTATTTTTATCATCACGAAATTATACTCACAGTCAGCCGTGTTCCCGTCAAGGACGTGACTGAAGAGGACCAGTCCATCCCCATCAGTTATCATCCCAGTCATGATCTGTTTTAGGTCATCTCGTTTATCCTTGCTGTAGCCGTATGCTGGGCGGATACGGGCCGGATCAGGAGCATATTCTGATGAATTATAGTCTCCATACAGGACATGAGAGGTCGTATCTGAGTGAAGAATATAGTCTGGGGGCAGATCGAATACCGTGCGCACCGTTAGGGCAAGTGTACTTAGAAATTTATTGCATCCTGCATCCCAGAGTCGATCTAGCATGTTTGCAAAGAGATCGTCGGATAAATCTGCAGGATTAACGGGTTCACCAACCAATAATTCAAGATCCATGCCAAAATAAGCTTGATGAATCCGGCTTAATGCTATCTTTTTATTCGCTGGGATGAATGTCGCAATTATGAGGAGCTGTGCCAAAACGCCGGGACTGTATTTCCATTGTGTAGCGTCCCATCGGACGTAACGATTGATGCTCTCTTTGAAGTTGAGACGGTTCAGATAGGTCGCGATTACGATAAGTGGAAGGGGAGTTCGCTGTGCCAGGTCCTCCGAACTATGGACTATTCCTTCGAACTCATGTCGGATTGAATTCATTTTCCGAGGGAATGCTCGGAGTCCTTTTCCCTTTTTGCGTGCAGCATGCTTAGTGCGTGTCATTCAGGACATATCATATTGATATCTAATATTTAAATCCAAGTTTTTTATACGCAGTTTTTGTGTAATTGCTGCGATTTGCCAGGATGCAGAATGCCCAGCACAGAAATTACTGTCATTTCTGAGAGGGGGGTCCGGAATGGGAACTTTTTGCGTGCAGCATGCTTAGTGCGTGTCATTCAGGACATATCATATTGATAT
>CAYGVY010000267.1:0-2278 GCA_964353435.1 uncultured Thermoplasmatales archaeon
GAGAAAGCGTTGGAGACGATGAAACAATATAAAATCAAGAAGCTCCCAGTGATTTCTTCTGAAAAAGTCGTAGGAATCATCACCATAACCGATATTGCGGAAGCACGTCCAGAAATCTCAAAACGATTTATGGAGACCTGGATGAAAACACAATGGAGAGACTAACAAAATTTTTTTTAAAGATACGTGAACGGTTCTTTATGCCCATCCATGCGTTTTGCACCTATGGTTAAAAACAGTACCTCAATTCGCGTGAGTTGTTCAGAGGTGATTCCGGTGTGTTTTAGAATGATTTCGTCTCGTTCGTTATACACAATAAGGGTGCAGTCCGTAGAGTTGTAAACTGCTTTATGGAGTTCGTTTTCTTGCAGCCATATCCAGATACGTGTGTTTTTATTCATCTTAGGTTTCAACTCAGTTGGTTAATGTTTGAGGGTGCGTGCCAGTTTTTTAATTCGGTTGGCCACGACAAAGTTCTTTGTGATATATTCGATCTCGTTTGCTTCCCCGGGATTTAAGATTTGGCCAACGATCATCAACATAGGTTTTCGCTCCTCATATAACTCTTTTGCATGTTTTATTTAAAATGAGTTGTTGTACAAACGATACCTGTTGCCTGTACAATTGTTACCGAAACAAGAAGAAGCCTTTCTTTTCGTCTCACGAACATCTGGTTCTGCACAAAACATTTAAATTAGCATCACCTGATTCACATTATGGTTGAGGGTTGTGGATGAAGGGCATCAATCGAGTTGTCATTCCTGTTGATACTTCCGATGTTTCGAAGGTAGCCGCAGAACAAGGGGCATATTTTGCGAAACTGCTGAATGTAGAAGTCTCGATTATTTCCGTGAATGACTCCCGTCAGTACATGTTGTCAAAAATACTTGAGGAAAAGATAGAAAGAGAGAAACAATCCGCAATTGACGAAGTGAAAAAAATCACGGAAGAACAAGGAGTGATGACGACAACGAAACTTGCTGCTGGTGCACCTGCTATAGAGATCGTGAAGTACGTCAATGATGATGATCTCATCGTAATGGCAAGCCAGGGAAAGAAGGGATTCAATAAATTCTTTCTAGGGAGTGTCTCTGAAGAAGTGTTGAAGACAGCGCCGTGTGCGGTAATGGTCATCAAAGAAAAAACAAAGAAGTGGTCGGTGGATGACCTCACAACGTTCATTAAAGAAAAATAAAGTAGTTTTATTCAGTGTCTTCGTCTTTCTTTTTCTTTTTTTCTCCTTTTACTTTATAATCAGCGTTGATGGTAGAATCATCATCTGAAGGGTGTCCTTGCCATGCATCTCCTTGTGCTGCGCCTTGTCCAGATTGTTGCTGGTGTTGTTGCGCTGCTTGTTGATAAATCGCGGTCGATGCTTTTTGGAACGCTAGGGTAAGCGAATCTGTTTTTTCTTTAATTTTATCGGTATCATCACCCGTAAGTGCTTCTCGAAGTTCCTTTAATGCTTTTTCGAGATTCTCTTTATCTTCGCTGGAGAACTTATCTTTTAATTCATCCAGTGTTTTTTCAGTGCTGTGTACAAGTGAGTCTGCAGTGTTCCGTATTTCGATTTTTTCTTTGCGTTTCTTGTCTTCGTCTTCGTGTTCTTTTGCTTCTTTTCGCATCCGTTCGATTTCAGAATCAGAGAGTTTCGTCGATCCAGTGATGCGAATAGACTGCTCTTTACCGGTCCCAAGGTCTTTTGCAGAAACGTTCATAATACCGTTCACGTCAATGTCAAAGGTGACTTCGATTTGTGGCAGTCCCCGTGGTGCCGGAAGGATGCCATCAAGGTGGAACCGTCCAAGGCTTTTGTTGTCCGCTGCCATGGGTCGTTCTCCTTGTAAAACATTGATTTCGACGCTGGTTTGGTTGTCAGCAGCCGTGGAAAATACCTTGCTTTTTCGCGTAGGTACGGTGGTGTTGCGGTCAATCAATGGTGTCGCGACACCGCCAAGGGTTTCGATACTTAAGGTCAATGGGGTGACATCAAGGAGTACGATATCTTTATCGATTTCACCAGAGAGTACACCAGCTTGAATCGCGGCACCGATCGCGACACATTCCATCGGGTCAACCTCTCGTTTCGGTTTCTGTTTGAAAATCTCCTCGACCTTCTTCTGTACCATCTGCATGCGGGTGACACCGCCAACAAGCACGACGTGATCAATATCTTCTGGTTTCAGTTTCGCATCTTGTAATGCTTGGCGGCAGGGTTTTTCGGTACGCTGGACAATCGGAGAGATAATTTCTTCAAGTTTGGTTCGAGTCAGTTTTA
>CAYGVY010000268.1:0-2273 GCA_964353435.1 uncultured Thermoplasmatales archaeon
TCATCGCTTGATATGCATCTTGTGTTTTGATTCCTTTCTTATATTCATTTAATATCTCCTGTGAGTCAGTTTCGACACCACATAAAATCCAATAGGTGCCCACTTCACGGAGTTTTGTAATCAGATCCGGATGTCGTGCGATGTCATCGATTCGTGCCTGGAAAAATAACATGACGTCATCTTTGCACCGTCGTTGCCGTAGCTCGTTGTATAATGGTTTTCCTCGGAGACTCAGTTTCATATGATCATCGGTAAACCAAAGGAATACACCTCCATAGGTTTCATTGAGGAATTCAATTTCATCAGCGATTCTTTTTGCTGATTTGGTTCTCCATCTACTCCCCCAGTGGTTCCATTGTGTGCAGAACGTGCATTGATGTTCACATCCTCGCGCGCCTTCAAGGATCATATACTGTGTGTTTCTCCCTGCCATTATGGTGAAATGGTAGCGTCTGAGGTTTTTTTCTACAAGATGGTATGCTGGATAGGGGAGGCTATCGAGATTTTCAATAAGAGGACGTTGTTGGGTGTGGATGATTTTTTTGTTTTTTTGAAAAGAGATTCCTAACACATCATTTATTTTTTTCTCATTAAGAATCGTTCGTATGAGATCAACTAAGGTGAGTTCTCCTTCTCCTCGTACGATATAATCGATCTCTGGAAAACTTTGTAGTGATTCTTCCGGGGTAAAGGAAAAATGAATGCCACCAACAATAGTTACGGTGTCCTTGTTTACGGTTTTCGCTATTTCACAGGTTCGTGCGCAGGAATATGCGTTTGTGGTAAAACCTGATGTTAGTACCATAGATGGATCTGCTGATGCTATGTATTTTTCTAAACCATTCCAATCGAGTCGGTCTGCCTGGCAGTCAACAATGTCAATCTCTACATCAGGGAGTTCTCGTTCCACATACGCTGCAAGGATCAACAATGCAGATGGCGGGGGGAGGTACTCCCCCATGACAAACCAGAAGTTTCGTGGTGGTTCGACAAATAGGATCGATGATTTCATTTGCCTCTACTCATGTAACCGGGAATCCATAGAAATAGATTTTCACCTATTCAAAACTACAAGGAATTTTGAAAAAAAGAGAAAGAAGCTCTTCCATGACAGAATTATCATAGAAGAGGAGGGATTAAAAGAACTTCCACACGGTCCATGGCTGAGTCATTGTCTGTTGCGGTCACGTTGACATCGATTTTTCCGATGATGAATGGCGATTTAAGTGCGAAGATCTCTTTATTCATGAAATACAGCGTTTATTGGTTTGATGCTTTCAATAGTCGGTTTTGTGGTATCCGGTACTAGGCAGATGACGACTGCTTGTTCGATAACGGTGTAATTAAACCCTGCCTGATAATCTGATAGCCACCACTTTATTTTTTCATTCAAACGTAGTTTTATTGTATTTACAGAGATTTTCTTTCTAATATCCTTCGAATATCAAAATAGAAAACCGCGGTCAAAATGCAAAAAATTATTATTGAACTTATAAGGCCGTAAAGTGGGAATATCGATTTTTCTGTTTCATTCATTATCTCCCAGATAGGAAGATAGGCAATAACCATCAGCAATACAGTGATTAATAAAGAAAATCCCATGGATTTTAATAACAATTTTTTTTCTATTGCCATACGCATCATATCGATTTATTATGATATTAAGATTTTTGGAGATTCATCGAAATCCTACGATGTTTCAGTTTCGATTAAATTCTATTGGTTTTATAATGTTTTACTGCAGAGGTAGCAGAATTTTTGTTGCGCACAAATAAGACTTGCTGTTTCATCATGGTCCTTGTTTTGTCCGTCTATTAAGACAGGCACGAGACATTTTATTTTCAGAACAATCAATCTCAACATGTTCACCAGTCACCATATAGTAAATTTTCTCTGCAATTTTACACGCGTGATCTCCACATCGCTCCAAATACCGGGAAACCATCATAAAATGGGCACCCTGGGTGATGTTCTTATTATCTTCCATCATATACGTTAAACATTCGCGAAAAATGGAATAGCGGAGTTCATCCACGGTTGATTCCCGTTCTTCTAAATTCTGGATTACTGAAATATCCTCCTTCACAAAAGCAGTAAGCACATCATCAATCATGCCACAGACAATCTCAGCCATATGAGGGATGCTAATCAGCTTCTTCATCCGAGGAACATCATGGAGTTCATCTGTTACTTTTGCGATATCTTTCCCATAACGCCCAATTCTCGTAAGGTATGTATTCATTTTCAAACAACATGCGATCGTTCGCATATCC
>CAYGVY010000269.1:0-2270 GCA_964353435.1 uncultured Thermoplasmatales archaeon
CAGATGGACCACCGGTTTGCACCGCTTTAAAGGATTTCCCTTCAGGGATACCACCGCCAATCACATAAATCATTTCTTTAATCGTGATCCCCATCGGTACTTCAACTAAACCGGTGTTGTTGATTTTCCCTACAAGAGAAAATATCTTTGTCCCTTTGCTTTTTTCGGTTCCAATACTAGAGTACCATTTTGATCCTTTGTTAATGATATACGGGATGTTTGCCCAGGTTTCCACGTTGTTGATATTTGTAGGTTTCCCCCAGAGTCCTTTTTGTGTAGGGAATGGTGGTCGTTGTCGTGGTTCTCCTTTCTTTCCTTCAACGGAGGCGATTAATGCGGTTTCTTCACCACAGACAAATGCGCCTGCGCCTCGTACAATCGATAGATCAAAATCAAAACCGGAGTTGAGGATGTCTTTGCCCAGTAATCCCCATTGTCGTGCTTGTATAATCGCGTTTTTCATGGTTTGAACAGCAATAGGATATTCATCTCGGACGTATACGATCCCCTGGTTTGCACCAATCGCAAACGCACCAATCAACATCCCTTCCAGGATACTAAACGGGTTTCCTTCAATAAGACTACGATCCATATATGCGCCAGGATCACCTTCGTCCGCGTTACATATTATATATTTTGTTGTACCTTTAGCGTTTCGACATGATTCCCATTTTATCCCAGTAGGAAACCCTGCTCCGCCTCGTCCGCGTAATCCTGATTTTTTAATTTCATCAATGATTTTCTCAGGAGACATACTGGTAAGTGCTTTAACTGCTGCAGTATATCCACCGATAGCAATGTAATCCTCAATTTTATAAGGGTCTAGTAACCCATTATCAGCGAAGACGATGCGCTCTTGCCCTTTGTAAAATTGTACGTCTTTTTCATAGGTGATTTTCTTTTCAGTCAATGGATCAATGTAGAGTAATCGGTCTACGATTTTTCCTTTTAAAAGTGTATGTTCAACGATGTCTTTAACATCCCTGGATTTTACTTGTTTGTAGAAAATGCCTTTTGGATGAAGAACCACAATTGGTCCTTTTTCACAGAACCCATGACAACCAGTAACTTTCACATCTACAGTATCCTGTAGTTTATTCTTTTTCAGTTCTCGTTTAAATGCAGAGATAACAGCGTTACATCCTGACGCGTGACAGCCGGTTCCACCACAAAGTGTGACTATAGTTTTCCCTTTTCGTGTATTTTTTAATATGGTTTCTTTGACAGCTTTGAGGTCGGAAGCGGTTTGTATTTTTTTCATTTTTTATCACGTATCCAGTTAATTTTTCAAGGCTTGTCTAGGATTTTTTATTTCTTTTTCTTGGCGTATTTTTTTAATGTTGAAGCGACTTTTTTTGTGTTCATCTGCCCATGATATTTTCCATCAATAACAACAAGTGGTCCAAGCGCGCAGGCACCGAGACATCGGACAGTTTCTAAAGTGAAGGTTTTATCTGGCGTGGTCTCATCAACACCGATATGTAATTCATTTTGTAATTCTTGTAAAACTTTTGGACCACCTCGGACATGACAGGCGGTTCCGCAACACGCTGTCACCACATGTTTTCCCCGTGGTTTTAGACTAAACGATTTATAGAAGGTTGCTAGGCTGTAGACATCGATGAGTGGAATGTCAAGTTTTTCAGAAACATATTTCAGGGTTTCCATAGGGAGCCAACGATGTCCTGCTTGGATATCCTGGAGAATGGGTATTAGTGCAGATTTTTTGTAATCATGTTTTTTGAGAATTCTATCGATATCTGCTGTTCTCATGAAACTTGTCCCCCGTTAGTTGATTTTTGAATCTTTAATCTCTTTTAATACCTTACGATAAAATGTAATACGTAAAAATAATAATTACCAACGGATATTCATCCGTCCTCTTCTTCTTTTTTTCCTTTTTAATACATAGATTTTAATAATGGAGGACGATACGGACCACGAATATTTGGAGGCTGTCTTTATGGATGAAAATGTGAAAGTGTTCATGGAAAAAGTCATGGAAAAAAATCCCGGTGAAAAAGAATTTCATCAAGCGGTTCAAGAGTTTACAGAAAGCGTCATGCCATTTATCGAAAAAAATCCGAAATATAAAAAAGCAAAGATCCTGGAGCGAATGGTTGAACCTGAACGTGCGATTATGTTCCGTGTTCCTTGGGTCGATGACAAAGGAGACGTTCAGGTAAACCGCGGGTATCGTATCGAATTTAACAGCGCAATTGGACCCTATAAAGGTGGTCTGCGATTCCATCCTAGTGTCAATTTAAGTA
>CAYGVY010000270.1:0-2268 GCA_964353435.1 uncultured Thermoplasmatales archaeon
GTACGCTGGACAATCGGAGAGATAATTTCTTCAAGTTTGGTTCGAGTCAGTTTTATTTCAAGATGTTTTGGTTCTCCGGTGACGACGTAGATGTAGGGAAGGTTGATATCGGTTTGAAGCGTCGAAGATAATTCTATTTTTGCTGTTTCTGCTGCTTCTAAAACTCGTTGTAACGTTTTCGGTTCTTTACGGAGATCAACACCATGTCGTTTCTTGAATTCTTCAGCGATGTAATCGACCAGTGCTCTATCCATGTCAGAGCCACCGAGTTGCGTATCACCACTAGTAGATAAGACTTCGAAGACGCCACCTCCAACTTCCATGATTGTGACATCAAGGGTCCCCCCACCAAAATCATATACTGCGATTTTCTGATCGCCCTCCTTATCTAACCCGTAGGCGAGAGCGGCAGCGGTCGGCTCATTGATGATTCGTTTCACATTGAATCCCGCAATCGCACCAGCATCCTTGGTTGCCTGTCGTTGATCATCATTAAAGTAGGCAGGAACCGTAATCACTGCATCGGTTATCTTTTCACCAAGAAAATCCTCAGCGTCTTTCTTGATCTTCTGAAGGATAAACGCAGATATCTGCTGCGGCGTATACGTTTTCCCACGTAGATTGACTTTCTCTTTTGTCCCCATCTTTCGTTTTATTCGTTGGACAGTTCCTTCGGTATTGGTGACTGCTTGTCGTTTCGCTGCTTCACCAACCAGCATTTCCCCGGTTTTTGTAAACGCGACAACTGAGGGAAAATATGGTTGTCCTTCTACACTCTTTATGACGACTGGTTTTCCTGCTTCGATATATGCTGCCTCAGAATTTGTAGTTCCGAGATCAATTCCTATAATTTTACTCATATCATACACCTCCAAGGTGGTTTTATTATGGTTTCTTTTTTGCGACAATAACATGGGCTGGTCGGAGGAGTTTTTCTCCTACCAGATACCCTTTTTTTATTTCATCAAGGATTGTTCCATCAACGCATTCAGATTGTTCTATAGTTGAGATTGCGTTATGAAGCTGATAGTTGAAAGGTTTTCCTTTACAATCAATGTAGGTTATTCCTTCTTTTTCTAGGAATTTGTCAAGGTTTTCTAGTAAAAGTTTTAATCCTGATTTTGGGTCGGAATCCTCATATGCTTTTTTCAAGAGTTCGGTTAGGTCGAGGAGTTCGAGCAGGTATTTTTTCTTGATATCTTCTTTTTGACCTTGTAGTTCTTTTTCCATGCGTTTCTGGTAGTTTTGAAAATCAGCGAGCGTTCGTAGATATTTGTCGTTTTTATCCATGATTTCTTGATGGAGTTGTGTGTTTTCTTCTTCTAATTTTTTTATAGTATGATGTGCTGTTTCTTGTGTATTTTTCTTGGTGCCAGTTGGTTTTTTTGTTGGCATAATCACTAAAAAAATAAAAAAAAGGAAAAAAGGGGTTGGACTAGTAGTCGTCCATCCCGCCGCCACCAGGCATTCCACCGGGCGGCATACCGCCAGGAGGCATTCCGCCGCCACCACCGCCCTTTGATGCGATGATGTCGTCGATACGGAGAATCATGGTTGCCGCTTCAGTTGAGGCTTGTATTTCTTGGACGCTGACGCGGAGTGGTTCGATGACGTTGTTTTTTATCATGTCCACGACTTTCCCATTAAAGACATCAACACCAGCGTTTTTATCGCCCTTCTTATGGACTCGGCGCATCTCAATCATCATGTCAATCGGATCTAGCCCTGCGTTTTCTGCAAGGGTCTTGGGGATGATTTCGATGGCGTTTGCGTAGGCCTCTATCGCCATTTGTTCTCGTCCGCCAACTGAGGATGCATAATCTCGGAGTGCCATTGATATTGTAGTTGCTGCTGCGCCACCGCCAGGAGTGAGTTTTCCATCTTCTAACGCGATTTTGACAACGAACAAAGCGTCATGCATACCACGGTCAAGTTCATCGACGACGTGTTCAGTACTGCCGCGGATGAGGACGGACACTGCCTTGGGGTTTTTGCAATCAGTGATGAATGTCATTTTATCATCGCCGATTTTTTGTTCCTCAACATTGCCAGCGAATCCAAGATCTTTTGGGGAAAGCTCGTCAAGGTTTGCGACGACGATAGCACCGGTTGCCTTTGCGAGTTTATCCATGTCGCTTTTCTTCGCTCGTCTGACTGCGTAGATGCCTTCTTTGGAAAGGAAGTGTTGTGCAAGGTCATCAATGCCTTTCTGACAGACCAGGACGTTCGCTCCGCTTTTTTTGACTTTTTCGACCATTTTCCGCAACA
>CAYGVY010000271.1:0-2252 GCA_964353435.1 uncultured Thermoplasmatales archaeon
ACCATGAGAGTCGCGTCCCCGCCATCATCCACAATCAACTGTGGTCCTTTCCCATTCCCAAAATCCAACGCCTTCTGCGTACACCACCAGTACTCTGCAAGGCTTTCACCTTTCCACGCAAACACCGGCACACCGATCTTGGCAATAGCAGCAGCAGCATGATCCTGCGTTGAAAAGATATTACAGCTCGCCCACCGGACCTGCGCCCCCAGCTCCCGTAACGTCTCGATGAGCACCGCGGTCTGAATCGTCATATGCAGACTGCCGGAGATCCGCGCGCCCTTCAACGGTTTACTAACACCGTATTTCTCCCGCAAAGTCATCAGCCCGGGCATCTCCTTTTCCGCGATCTCGATTTCCTTTCTGCCAAACCCAGCAAGGGTGATATCCTTAACCGCATAGTCGTTTTTCTGTGATGCTTTCATGACACCATACTCCACTATTATTTTATTTCAGGATGAGTTTTGCATCCACAACACAGATGCGTTTCTCATACACAAACACCGGATTCAAATCCATCTGATCAACCTGATCAATGAGTTCCTCACCCAGCTTTGAGACCTTTAAGACGAGATCAATAACAAGCTGTTTGCTTGCTTTCATCCCACGGAACCCCTCTAAAAGTTTCTTGCCGGTCAGCTCCTCGACCATCTGGCGTGCATCGTAGGAATCAATCGGGACGACACGGAACGAGACATCCTTGTACAGCTCGGTGAAAATTCCACCGATCCCACACATGATTGAAAGACCAAACGTCGCATCCTGGACGAGACCAACGATAATCTCCACGCCTTTCTCCTCCATTTGATCGATTAAAAGATTCTCCGTGGGGAACTTCTTGCGAAACTCTTTGAAGGATTTTTTCAGCTCCTCTTTATTCTGAATGTTCAGTCTCACGCCACCGACATCGGTCTTATGAAGGATAGTAGGTGAGCAGACCTTGAGTGCGATAGGAAACTGCAGCGTGAGTTTCTCCAGATCTTTTTCTGTACGAACCACCTGATATTTCGTGGTGGGAATCCCATACGCACGCAGGAGGTCTTTGACCTCGTTTTCCGCGAACGCTCCGGTCCTACCCGCAAGCAGTTTCTTCACAGCCGCATTCATGGTCAGTCCTTCTTCCGGTTATCGATAACTCGTTTTGCCTTTAAACCTGTTTCGAGGATCGTATTCGGCGGCAACACATCAACACGCGGAGTAAAAACGATCACAGACTGGATGTCCCCCTTGAGCTTTTGCGCTAACTGCTCGGAGTCGACCTGGCTGAGCCGCTGCTTGGTCTCGACTTCGACGGTCAACAGATCAACATCGTTTTCAGTCGAAAGCACCATCCGCCAGTTCCCCCCGACCAACGGATTGTTCATGAGCACCGACTCAATCTGACCAGGGTAGATGTTTGTCCCCCGGATGATTACCATGTCATCGGACCGCCCCTTAATCATCGAATGCCGCACATGGGTCCGACCGCAGGAACAAACCACCTGATCATAGAGTTTCGCGATATCCCTTGTTCGATACCGCAGCAGCGGCATCCCTTCTTTCGTAATCGTGGTCAGAACAATCTCGCCTTCCTCTTCGACCCCGACCGGTTCTAAGGTGATGGGATCAACACATTCGACAAGGAAATGATCCTCCCAGAGATGCAGACCATCATGCTGGTCACAGTCCGTGGACACACCAGGGCCGCACATCTCGGTCAGACCATAAATATCATGCACGTCCATGTCCCAGGTTTCCATGATCCGCTTCTTCAACCCAGGCGTGAACATCTCCGCGCCGAACAACCCGTTTCTTACCTTCAGGCGCTTCGGATCAATACCCATCTCCAAGGAGACCTGACCAAGGCGCATCGCATACGACGCGACCCCGGAAATAAACGTGGTCCCATAATACTCCATGAGTTTGATCTGTCGCTCTGACTGCCCTTTACCGGATGGGATGACGAGCGCACCGATTTTTTGTGCACCGTAATGAAACCCGAACGCACCCGTGAACGTCCCGTATGGGATTGGGTTCTGAAAAACATCTTTTTTCGTCAGACTAGACATGGAAAGGCACCGCGCCATCACCTCAGACCAGACCTCCAGGTCACCGCGGGTGTAACACGCAGTCACCGGCACACCGGTCGTCCCTGACGACGCATGAAGCTCCACGCAGTTCTCCAATGATGTGGTCATCATCCCGAACGGCGCGTTCTTCCGCAAATCATCCTTGGTCGTAAACGGCAGTTTCCTGATATCAGCAAGGGTTTT
>CAYGVY010000272.1:0-2249 GCA_964353435.1 uncultured Thermoplasmatales archaeon
TTGATAGCTGCTAGTTGTCGTTTCATCTCGACAGATGCTTTCTGATATTCCTGTTTTTTAATATGCTCTCTAATCTTTTTTTGTTCTTCGTACTCTTCATAAGTTGCATCGTAGAGTTCAAGATGGGTGCCACGGAACTCAAAAACCCGATCGATTAAATCATTGAGGAGGTATCGGTCATGGGAGATAATGATGACTGCACAGGGGATATCAGCGATTTTTTGCTCAAGCCATTCGATTGTTTCAATGTCAAGATGATTGGTTGGTTCATCAAGCAGTAAAAGATTGCAGTTTTGTGGTTGTGAAAGGACGGCAGCGAGTGCGATTTTCTGACGTTCACCACCAGAAAGATTTTTCATTGATGTATCTGCTGTGATGTCTTGGAATCCAAGTTCTTTGAGGAGATCCCGTGCTGTTTCGAGTTGTGCGGTACCGCTGGATTTGCTCGTACGCATTTGTAGTTTTCTTAGATCTTCTAATATTTCTTGATGGCGAGATGATTCGTAGATTGCTGGGTCTTCTAACTGTTTCTCGTAATCCTTTATCTGTTGTTGGATTCTCTCTGTTTGCGCGGTTCGTGTGAAGAAGTCTAGTATGGTTGTGTCAGTTGGGTATACAGGGTCCTGTTCGAGACAACGGATTTGTAACCCTTCTTTTTTTTCCACGTCTCCCATGTTTGGGCGCTCTTTTCCAAGAAGGATGCTGAAAAGCGTTGTTTTTCCGCAGCCATTTGGTCCAAGAAGTCCGATGCAGTCTTCTGGGTATACATCAAAGGTTGTGTTTTCAAAGAGCTGTTTGCTTGCGATGGTTTTACTGAGATTGTATACGTGTAATATCGTTTCCATATCGGGGAGGGTAACAATCTTCCGTGGTATATTGTTTTAGGTTCTGTTTTGTCGCTTAAAAAAACATAAACTCTGCGGCAAGGACTCCTAAACAAGCAAGCAGGGTAAGTGGCGTGACAAGGAGCCCATATTTTACGAATTCTTTGAAGGTGAGTTTCACCTCTTTATCACGAAGGATGCTCATCCACATGATGCCTGCGAGTGCTCCTATGGGCGTTATGTTTGCCCCAAGGTTTGAGCCAATTGTTGTTGCAAGGACTGCAGGAAGGAGATTTGTATTGGAGACTGCTCCTGCGATAGGGACATAGGCGACCGTCATCGGGATATTGTTGAGGACGTTGGCTGCGAATGCAGAAGAAATGCCGTAGACAAAGGTCGTTGTGGTCGTTGATGCACCGCAGAGACTGTTAAAGAAAATGCCGATATCTTTTGTTATCCCATATACTCTAAGTGCTTCCACCGTGATAAACATCGAAAGAACAAAGGGGACGATGCTCAACGGCATCTTTTTTAGGGTCGGTCCGACGGTAAAATGCTTTTTGTCAATGCGTTCTTTCATCACTGCGACTAAAGAATCTCTGAGCAGAAGAATTACTAAGAGCGCCAGTCCAAACCCTAACGAGATGATCCACATTTCTATGCCGAAGTAGGGGGCAATCGCAAGACAGACGATACAACCTCCAAGAATGAATAGTCCGAGGATTGTACTTGTTTTATCGGTGATTGCTGCCCGTGGATTAATCGTTTCTATACGTTTGAGAGGTTTGTTAATACTTTTCCTGAAGATGAAATAGAGCAGGATCATATTCATAAATCCAGCAACGAGTGAAGGAAATAACATCCATTTGGTATACTCGTCGAACCGAAGGTCGAAGGCTGCTGCAAGAACGATGTTGGTGGGGTTACCGATGTACAACATCATACTCCAGGTATTTGCTGCAAAGAACTCAGCGATAAGATATGGTTTCGGATCAATACCAGCGTTCTTTGAAAAATAGTAAATGAACGGCGTAAAGGTGAGTATGATGATGTCATTGGACGTAAAGATCGTAAGAATGGAAACCGTGAGGTATACGGAAAAATAGAGTCGTCGTCCGTCGCCGCTCGCGTATTTTAACGCAACGCGTGCACAGTATTCGAAGAACCCGGTGATGTCCAAGAAAATACTCATGAACACCATCGAGAGAAACAACACGAGAATCCCAAAAGGGTTAAGGCTGCCGACGCCCCCAAGCCCGCCAAGGATCTGTGATGAGTTTAGGATACCAAAGATTACAATCAGGATTGGACCGAGCAGGGCACCTAAGAAGTACGTATCTATCTTTATCTTACGCATCCCCAATCGGATGTACAGATATCGTCTCCTGAGAATAAGGTAGATTGTTACTAGAGAAGATGCAAGAA
>CAYGVY010000273.1:0-2244 GCA_964353435.1 uncultured Thermoplasmatales archaeon
TTGAAGGAGCAAAGATTGCGACAGAATTAGGTTTACCGTTAAGTATTGTGAACATTATCGAGCGGCATTTAGGTGCCGGGATACCAATAGAAGAAGCAGGAAGGTTAGGGTTACCTCCGAAAGATTATATGCCGATAACATTAGAAGAAAAGATAGTAGCCCACGCTGATAACCTGATTGATAACGACCGAGAACATCCAATTGAAAAAGAAGTTGAAAAAGCATTGCAGAAAGGGCACACAAAGCATGCGGAGCGGTTGATGGAGTTACATCGGGAACTGAGCCAACGATGTGGTATGGATCTCAATGATATCTGAGAGAGTCACCCGAAAAGATATATAGGTTATCCTATATTTACTGGAAAAAAATACTTGCAGGGGTAGCCAAGCATGGTCAACGGCGCAAGGTTGAGGGCCTTGTCCTGTAGAGGTCCGCGAGTTCAAATCTCGTCCCCTGCATTTTTACCTTTTTACAGGAGAAAAACGTTGTTTTGATAACGAACTATACACCGTGGTGAAAAAAAGAGATTTAAACCTACAATTAGGTTAATCAGTGCTTAAATCTCTAAGTGGGCATTTTTGTTAATGGTTGAAAGCCCTCCAGCAGCTTCATGTTAACATTTAGCATTTTTATTTTAAAATAGAATTGCCAGTTGCACTTTTAACCATTTTTTTCTGTTGTTGGATGTATTGTTAGTTGGGAAGAAAGGTATTTAAACCAACAATACATGTATGAAATTATGATACAGTTGTATCAAAAAATCAAACAACTGACTGTTTTACATTTATTCCTAGAGAATCCTTATAATAGCTATTATCTCCGTGAATTAGCCCGGCTTTTAAAAATGGATCCCATGACTGTGAAACGAGCACTTACCTTGTTTGTCGCAGATGGAATATTACGGAAAACTGAGGAAAAAAATCAAATCCTTTACAAGACAAATATCGAAAATCCAAGTGTTAGGTATCTCAAAATCTCATATAATCTTTCATGGCTGCAGAAAAAAGGAATACCTGAATTCCTTAATCATCATATGAACACAGTCACTTCAATACTTCTATTTGGAAGTTACGCCAAAGGCGAAAACGATGCGGAAAGTGATGTAGATATCCTTACCGTTTCCCTTTCAAAAAATACACCTGTCACTGAGCTTTCTAAATTACTTAAGCGCGATGTGAACCTCATAAACTTTACACCAGCGCAATGGTCACAACAAGCAAAAACCAATAAAGCATTCTATCTTGACGTAATCCTTGATGGGATTGTATTATATGGCACGAAACCGGTGGTTTGATGAAAGCTAGTGAATGTTTTCAGAAACGGTTGCTACGCAGAACAAAACCTGATCAGTTGAAAGTAACAAAAGCTTTGGAAATGGCTAGGATAAAAAGGCAACGGGCGCAGGATCTCTTTGAGAACGACTTCTTTGAAGAATCTATTGTAGCATCCTATACAAGTATGTTCCAAGCGGCTCGTGCGCTCTTGTTTCACGATGGAGTCATTGAAAAAAGCCATGCCTGTGTCGTCGCATACCTCAGAGAACACTATTCATCAACGCTAGGGCAGGGTAAAATTAATTGGCTTGATACGTATCGACTGGAGCGCCATGAATCATTCTATGGATTAGAAAAATCCAATGTAGATGAACACGAGGCAGAAGACGCACTTGAGAAATCAGAAAAATTTCTAGAAACAGTTCAACAAATTATCAAAATACCATAAGGGAAATTTGATGCGGGCTTCATAGTCATACTCCGTAATCCCTCCAGCGGTTTGTGCTAATTATTAGCATGGTTATTTAATTGAAGAAAAATACAATTTTTACTGGTAAATTTATGTTTTCTTCCCGATGAGAGCTATCTATCAATCATTGTATTGTCGATGTAGATCATTGGGTTGTTATTGAGTCCCATACAAAAAACATGAGTCTTAAAACCGTGTATATGTTCACAAAACATTCGTTTCTAATGATATTTTTTTATTATAAACTATACCATTTATAAAATTTTATACCGCGAAAAAATGAATAATTCCTAATTAGTTTCGGGAATTTTAAATGGAGATCTTCAATAATATCATGTAATTGACTGTTATCTCTTACGTTGATTTCTATTTCCAAATCAGCATATCCAATGGTATAATCTACACAGTATAAAAGAGGATTTTTTTCCAAATATTGAACAATTTGGTTTAATTTCGTATACTCACTTAAATAAAAATCCACTTTCCAAGTTTGATAACCAA
>CAYGVY010000274.1:0-2240 GCA_964353435.1 uncultured Thermoplasmatales archaeon
TCATTGAGCGTTTCGTAAAATCAGAAAGCACTCCGACATAATGGATCATGTCTTCGTCGATTCTTTTTAGATTGTGGGACAAATCACCGGAGAGGTTGTCTTCTTTGTAATCAGGTACAATCACACCAACGTATCGTTTGAAAAAAAACAAATTGAACCGCTCCATTGCATGCTCAAACATCTTGATTCGAAGAGGGTTCATGATTCGCATCTGATGAGAGATAAAAAACGATGATATCTTCTTACTATACATGTCGTATCTGGCATCAGAAACAATGCAATCATATTGTTTTTGATCAAGTATTTTCTGAAGCGCTGATAACCCGTCCTCGATTCTTTTTATGAACACCGGCCAGTACACCATGCTTTTAGCAAGAAACTGTCTGGTGTTCTCAGATACCAGCATCGGATAATCCGCGATATCAAAATACTCAGCAGCGTCTCCAAGTTCCTTTTTGAGTAACTCTATACTTCTTCCATTTGAAATAACGGTAAGCGAATTTTTTTCAGCGATAAGTTTTCGAATCACGGGTAATGATCGTGTTGCATGACCAAGACCCCATGAACACACTCCATAGATAATTTCCATATGCGGCATTGTATTTTGCACGACGTTAAATAGCTAACGAAACACTAGTTTTTATAGACGAAATACTATTTCAACTGGGGATTGAATGAACTGGAGACAAAAACTGTTGGATGGAACTCGCCAGAACAACAGCCTGCTTTGTGTTGGACTCGATACCGATGTAGGAAAAATACCAAAATTCTTGCGAGAATCAAGTAAAAACCCATTGTTTGATTTCAACAAAGCAATTATTGATGCAACTAAGGATCTGGTGTGTGCATACAAGTTGAACATGGCGTTTTATGAAGTCGAGGGGAAAAAAGGCATCGATGCACTCGAAAAAACCATACGTTACATCCCCAACAACATCGTGGTCATCCTGGATGGGAAACGCAATGACATTGGCAACACCGCCCAGAAATACGCGCAATCCCTCTTTGATACACTCAAGGCAGATGCGGTAACGGTAAATCCCTATCTCGGGAAAGATTGCTTGACACCATTTTTAGACTATACAGACAAATGCAGTTTTATCTTATGTCGGACTTCGAACCCCTCTGCCGGTGATTTTCAGGATCTCACGGTCTCATCGACACCGTTATATCAAATCGTCGCAAAAAAGATTCGGGAATGGAATACGAATAATAACTGTGGTGCGGTCGTCGGTGCAACGTACCCGGAGGAACTCAAAACCGTTCGTAATATCCTTGGAGAGCAGATCCCTATTCTCATCCCCGGTGTTGGCAAACAAGGTGGTGATATTGAAAAAACGGTGAGGAATGGGACGAATTCAAAGAAAGAGATGGCCCTTATCAATTCCTCACGGGAAATCATCTTCGCAGGTGAACAACAGGATTTCGCAGAACAATCTCGCAAGAAAGCAGAATCGGTTCGTAATGAAATCAATAAATATCGATAAAAAAAAGATAGCGAAACCTTAATTAATCAGAGGCGGTATGTTTTTTTATCCTTGATAAGAAGATCTCCATGATAGCATGATTGGAGAAGCAAGTTCAAGGTAACAGTTGATATCGATTAGGGTCCCTGTTCGATCAGGCAGACGAAATGTCAAGAGATGAAAAAGAGGATAACCACGATATCATAAAGATGTCGCGAGAAGCGTTGCAGCACTCTCCCGCTGCTGCTTACTGTGGAGAGTGTTGTGTCACCACACCCAATGCACCATATTGTTTTGTGTTGGGTGACAGCGACAAAAACTATTTGTAGTTTCAACAACTGGAACAATTTATAACAAACATATATCTACGTATAACTTTCTTTTTTACAAGTTTTCTCAGATACTATTATAATCCAAAAAAGCATACCATCAACAAATAAAAAATAGGATGGTCTTTATAGACTTTGGAGGAAAAATCTTAATTTCATTTGAGAAAAAGAAAGAACTCGAATAAAAACGAAAAGCTTATAACAATGAGGTAGGTTTTACGGTTAAAAATCGCAAATCAAATAAAAAAAATTTCAATTACCGTGTAATCTCGATGAATTTACGAAGATACTTGGGAGTAGAAATTATTAGTAAACACAACATGTGTCATTGGTGAGGAAGCAGAGGAATGAAAATCGCAATGATCGGCTGGGAATACCCACCATTTAAAGTGGGAGGTTTAGGTACCCACTGTTACGGGTTGACCCATGGACTTGCCGATAAAAA
>CAYGVY010000275.1:0-2240 GCA_964353435.1 uncultured Thermoplasmatales archaeon
CTTTACAATTCGGGCAGGTTTTCTGCGTTGAATAACACGCAGGATCATCACACGTTGGACACTTATAAAACGCTGCATCCGCGTACCCAAGACGAATCGAAATACCTCGCTTCAACTCCTCAGAATGCTCATCGGTCCATTTACCGGTCAACCGCTGGGTGAGCGTAGTTTTTCCATGGTCAACATGCCCGATCATTCCGATATTGACTTCAGGAGGCTTCGGAAAACTCATTATTGTTCCTCTTTCTTCTCCTTAGGCGACGATACTTCCTTCGTTTCTGTTTTCCCTTCAGCTTTTATAATTTCATCAATTGGTTTTGCGCCAGGTTTCATGACCTTCATGTTTACCTGGACGATCTCCTGGTTTATCGTGTTTCCTCGGACTGATTTCTTCTTCCGTTTCCCCCGTTCTGTTGGTTTATAGCCAAGGCCTCTACTCAGGAGTAATCGTCTTCGAGCAGAGCCAGGGATATCATGTCTCATCGGAAATCCATCTTTATCAGTCCCACCGGTGATCTGCAGTTTATACCCTGGAAGAGAGACGAAGATACCGTCGACTTCGTCGTTGATTTTTTTACCAATCAACGAGTTTGCGTGATGTCCGCTTACAGGGATGTTGTATGATTTTCCAGATTTTATATCGTTTACGACCACTTTGAATTCTACCATGGTTCTTTCTCCTTATACTTCTTCTTTTTACAGAGTAATCTTATAACGTAGTGTTACAAGAAGTGGAATAGCGAGTATTTTATAAATCTTCTCCTTAACAGAGAACCACTATATTGTTCTGCGGATTTTCACAGGGTTTCTACCCTGTTTTTCGTTATCTTTAAACACTCAAAAAGAATTTAAGGGATAAGACCATTCCAGTTCGAACTTTAATCATGGATAAAAACGTGAGAGAATGTACAGCTTAGCAAAAATAAACGATACGGTTCGAGTGCCTCCAGAACGATTTGGTGAAGATTTAAACGAAGCAATACGAGATATCGTTCAAAAAACATTTGAAGGAACCATCCGGCGGAACCATGGGTTAATTGTAATTGTTGATAACATAACACCCTTAGGTGACGGCATTGTGATTCATGGTGATGGCGGCATGTATCAGAAAGTGGAATTCGAAGCACTCACCTTCAATCCGATATTACAAGAGATCATCGATGGTATTGTCTGTGAAATCGTTGAGTTCGGTGCATTTTGCCATATTGGTCCTCTTGATGCCCTGTTGCATATGAGTCAGATAATGAATGATTACGTTGATGTTGACGCAGAAAGCGGACGGATTCAGGGAAAAGAAACAAAGCGGATACTCAAAGTTGGTGACCTTATACGCGCGCGTATTGTTGCGGTGAGTTTAAACGAGTTGTCCGCGCGGGAAAGCAAGATTGGTCTTACCATGCGGCAGCCTGCACTTGGTACCCATGAATGGCTGATCGAGCCAAAAGATGAGAAGCTGGGCGAAAAAAAACGAGAAGACCGAAGGGAAAAGCGGGATGATCGGAGAGGACGGAAATGAAGAGTTTAAAGGCTTGTAAAAATTGCCATTTCTTGACGGAGAAGGATCGTTGTCCGAATTGTTCTGAGCAGACCGTGAATCGATGGCGCGGGTACGTGATAGTTCGTGACCCTGAACATTCCCAGGTTGCAAAGAAGATGAATATCCTTAAGCCTGGTAAGTATGCCTTGAAGGTTAGTTAAGGATGTATGTGTTACCTGATGATTTGAAGGACACGTTGAAAGGATATATCGGGGATCTGGTGGATGAGCCCGGACTTTTAAAACTACTTAAAAAAGAAAAATACATTGTTTCTGTAGGGGATAAGGTAACGTACACCTTGCTAAAGCACGGTATTACTCCGATTCTTTGTATTGTTGATTATAAGCTAGAGCGGAAACCGTACCCCTCGGAGATGAAAGCAGTTATCCAAAGGTTTAGTACGATTCGTCTTCAGATAAAGAATCCTCCTGGAACTATTACCGATGAATTGTGGGATGCGATTAAAACCGTTTTTAAAAACCTAAAGAACGGCTCTGTTTGTATCGAGGTGGAAGGAGAGGAAGACCTTGCTTCGTTGGCCGCAATCTACCTTGCTCCTGGAGGCGTAACAGTAATATATGGATTGCCGAATAAGGGGGTCGTAGTCGTGAAAGCAACCACGGCCCATAAACAGAAAGTAAAAGAAGTATTAGATAGAATGTGATGTCCTATGGAAATTGAGATTCAATCAAAAACCGATAAC
>CAYGVY010000276.1:0-2239 GCA_964353435.1 uncultured Thermoplasmatales archaeon
AGTCCCGGAATAGATCTGACTTGTTCCATCGTCTGTTTCAGACATTCACACTCAGATACGGTTGGGCATCAGCCGATGGATACACCGATTTTCCCATCGCACAGCTCGGCTGGGGATTCTCAATATATCTTCTTTTACGGTTCGGGCATGAGCCAAGATCGGTGAACTTTTACGCGGAGAAATATCTCAAAGCGTTTCCCGTAATGCTAAAACACATCAAACCAATAATCCCTGATTCCTCCCTCGTTGATTTTATAGACTGTTACGAGACACGTACTAACCATCGGTTCCTGGAATGGTTTGGCATGATCCGTTATATCAGTAGAGGCTCGTTCTTTGAACGCCACGAGGCAATCATTGCCCCGACCGATGTTCTCACAAGAGTGTTTCTCTTGCGATAAAAAAAGTTGGGAGGCGGAATGTGTAAAAACATCTTAGACGAATCAGTAAAAATAATTTTCACGCTGCAGGTTCATATCGGGGTACGAAAAAAAACAGGCCAAATCTTTTCAGAATCGGCCTGAAGAGTAGCGGGGGGACGCCACACAACGTACGGAAAGATTGATTTCTTTGAAAATCAAGCTCAATTCGAGAGTTCTTCAAAATTGTTGGAACAGACAATACCAACCCTTGTGACGATGATATACCCAAATTCCACCGAATTCAATGTTCATTCGACGAACATCAAATCAAGCGGATTAATAGAAATATCATTATCTAAAATCGCTCAAATAAGTGAGATAATTCTTAGTTAGTCGTATTTTTATAAATAATGTGTTTTTACCTCAAAATGGATTTGTTGCCTCAATATTACAATAGCTTAAAGTGCCAATATCGGCAACCATTATTTATACGCTTTCTTGCGTGATCAATTGACATTCACCTAAAATCTTAATAAATTTAATTGTACACTTGGAGGATGTATTAAAGTTGAGGCACTTGATACAGATTGGAGTTGTTCTTACCAGTTTATTGCTCATTATAAGCAATTCTTTTAGTCAATGGATACAAACCAACGGACCATCCGGGGCTGTAGTCTATGCCTTCGCAGCGATAGATACAAATATCTTTGCAGGAATTTTTCATGGTGGTGTCTATCTATCGACGAATAAAGGGGAATATTGGACAGCAGTCAATGACGTCTGGACGGATAAGACCGTTCAGGCTTTAGCAGTTAGTGGCATACATCTTTTTGCAGGTACTTTTTACGACGGTGTTTTTGTATCCACCGACAATGGTAAAAACTGGACGGAGGTCAATAACGGTTTGACTAATAAGAATATTTTTGCTTTTACCCTATCTGATACAAATCTTTTCGTCGGAACGTCCGGTGGCGTGTTTCGTTCGACCAATAATGGCACATCGTGGGTATCTGCGAGCAATGGTTTGACAAATCTATATATAAGGACGTTTGCAGTGATTGGCACCAACATCTTCGCCGGCACATATGGAGGAGGTGTGTTTCTTTCGACCAACAATGGTGTGAACTGGAATTCTGTTAATAGTGGCTTGACAATTAGCCGTATTCAAGCACTGGCGGTGAAAGGTACTGATCTCTTTGCCGGCGGAGGAGGTGTATTCTTATCTACCAATAACGGCACCTCCTGGAAGGCTCTAAACAACGGTCTGGATTCTCACTATGTTAGATCTTTCGCTGTGAACCGAGATGGATCGGGTAAACTTTTCGCTGGAACTAGTGGTGGCGGAGTATTTTTATTAACAAACGAAGATACAAGTTGGATACCAATTAACGATGGATTAAAGAATAATCGCGTTTTATGTTTAGCTACAATAGGTAATGATATATATGCTGGGACAGATTATGGTGGTGCGTTTCTTTCGACCAACAATGGTACAACATGGAGAGAAGTGAATTCCAGATTGGGTTTTATTTATGTCGGTGATCTTGTCGCGATTGGTTCGCATCTTTTCGTAGGAACTAATGGTAGCGGCATATATCATTCCACCGACTTTGGAACAAGATGGGAGGCGATCAATTCTGGATTAAAATACAAGACTGTCTTTTCAATGGCAACAAGGGGAACAGATCTGTTTGCCGGAATCTATGGTGAAGGTGTTGTTTTTTCCTCTGATTATGGAACAAGCTGGACAGTGCTTGATAGCGGATTGACGTCAAAAAGCATACAAGCATTAACTGTGAGGGAAAGTGACATCTATGTTGGAACAATCGATCAGGGAGCATTCCGTTCAACTGATAATGGGGCAAGTTGGACAGCCA
>CAYGVY010000277.1:0-2228 GCA_964353435.1 uncultured Thermoplasmatales archaeon
GTCATTATGGGAATGCGAAAATGATGTGATGACATTCAATGGGAAAAGTAAGCTTCTCTTAGAAAAAAAGGTTGAACGTAAACCCGTTGAAGAATGGATAAAATATCAAGGTCGGTTCAGTCATCTTTTTAAACCAGAGCGGGATGAAAAAAGGTTAAAAGCAATTCAAGAGCACGTTGACCATCTCTGGGAGCGTTATCGAAAGTGTTATGGAAAAATATAGAGAACTAAAAAAATTATGGAATCATAATATGAGTCTATCCTTCTTTTAAAATCCGTGCTCCCCCCTCATCAACTGTACAACAAAAAACCTTTCCAAATACTGAGAGGGTCTTACAAAGCATGGGTGTATTACCCATTGCAAATACCGAGTTACCCAACATGCACATACTCGCCATCCCATACTGATTCGCAGCCTCAATTGCCTGAAGAACCTTTTCATCAGCAAGACCAATCTTCCGGGTAAACTCCCACGCAAGAGAAAAAAGGTGTTCAACAGAAGGCTTCTCCAACAGTTTTTTTGTACAGTACCGTCCATACGATGCAATCTCACCAAGTCGTGCGGCATCGGAAAGAATCTTCTTTGTCTCAATTTCTTTTCCAATGACACATAACACCATATCGTATATCCCAGGGATGTGCTCCAGCATCCCCCACGGGGGAAGCCCTGCTTCTCGTCGGATCTCAATACCACCAAAACTACTGGCGATCACATCACCAAGACCGGTCCGTAATTGAACTTCAGCGTAATGCGCAGCTTTTACGGCATCATCCCTTGGAAGATTAAGAAGGTCTGCGAGAGCAAGCGTTGAGCTGAGTGCACCCCCAGCACTCATCCCAAATCCTTGACTCACCGGCAGGTCTAACATGGTATCGACGGTAACCTGCAGCGGTGTTGTTCCAATGAGAAATTTCAAAGCTAATTTCGTAACGGGCGCATTGGATGGGGATCCGTTGATATTGACAGTAATTGTTTGCGTTGACGCCGGTTGTACTGTCACCTGACTGACCGCACCCAAAGTGATGTTAATGCCAGCGCCACGTGACCCTGAACGATCCATATTCTGGCCAGAGTACACTGGTTCAAAAAACGCAGAAATGTGTCCTGGAGCAAAAGCAATTCCTTTCATAGCCCTCGCATGTGACTATTTTATCATATCAAGGATAACAGAAGCAAGCTCTTCTTTTTTTCCTTTCTTCCAGGTACTTTTTCCTTTTTTCGTAAGAATTAAAATTTCATTATCCTTAGCGCCAAACCCAACAAGCGTATTCCCCACAGCACCATCAAGATGGTGTTTCGTAAGGAGCTGTTGCGTCTTTCTCTTCACGTTTATCTTTTTTTCTTCTGTTTTAAACGCAATAATTTTTGCGTGCGGAACTCGCGATCGCAGTGTTTCAAGAATGGTCGGTGCCTGAGCACACTCTATGAAAAGTTTTTCTTTCCCGGAAGGGATTTTCCCGCTCTGTTTTTTTGGAACATAGTTTGCAATCGCTGCACATACGATAATGCTATCAAAATGTTTTACCCTGTTGTTTTTCATCAATTTCAGGAGATCGGCCACCGTCTCAAACCGTTTGTAAGGGATATATGAAGGAACAGGCTCCGTTGCGTACCCATACCAGAGTTCAACATCTGCCCCCCGCTCAAAGGCATTGACACTCAAGGAGACCGCTGTTCTCCCAGAGCTCCGATTCGTCAGAAGCCTGATGTCATCAATTGGTTCTGCAGTAGCGCCACCGATAATCAGAATTTTTTTATTACGTAAATCTCGTTTCCCAACCGTTCGAATCACGGTTTCAACGATCTCGTCAACCTCTGGTAGTTTTGCTTTGTTTCCCGAAATAAAGGGATCGATAAACAGGACGCCATGCTCTTTGCAGATGCCAATATTTTTTTGAACAATTCTATGGTCATACATCGACAAATGCATGGCAGGAACAATAAGGACCGGCACCTGAGATCCTATCGCAGTTGTTGCACACGTGGTCACCGGTGTATCATCAATACCCCGAGCGATTTTTGAAATCGTGTTTGCGGTACACGGTGAGATAAGGAGAAGATCAACAGGGTCTTGTACCAGGCCGCACCAGGAGACATGTTCGGTTTGACCTGTCAGTTGTATCACAGGTTTATGGGATGTTGCGAATTCCAACGCATCCGGGTGAATGATACGTGTTGCAGCAGGTGTCATGACCGGGTACACGGTCGCCCCATGGCGTATCAGCTC
>CAYGVY010000278.1:0-2220 GCA_964353435.1 uncultured Thermoplasmatales archaeon
AATGCCGCCGTAGCTTAGCTGGTGGAGCGGCTGATTCGTAATCAGCAGGTCAGGGGTCCAAATCCCTTCGGCGGCTTGACAATTATTAACATGGTAACTTGAATGGAAAAAATTTAAACTAATTTGGATCTGATTTTTAATCCTCTGTGGAACACTCTTATCAGAGGTTCAAATCCCTTACCCTGCACCATTAACCTTAATTAATTTACCAGTAAATTCGTGTTCACTTCCCGACGGGAGTACTAAACCCATACTCAATATCTTAAATATTATTAATTTCTGCAAGGATTGTTAGAACATTATACCTTTTTCATAATGATTTTTGACAAAGTGAAAAATGATTTTATTACTTGCTGATTATGATGTTGATGGTTAGCATGATTTGTTCGATGATTAAAAAAAAAAGTAGGAACCATAAGGTTACTTATGGTGGTACTGTTTCATTTAATTCGTACAAATTGAAATAATGCAATTGATTATATTGCGCCTGATAACTGTCATCAGCAAAGGAAATAACTATGGCTCCAGTTTCAGGATACGCAACCCATTGGCAGCATGCAGAAAACGTATTTAAATATAATCGTCCATATATATTTAAAATAAAATCAGTCTTGCCACGATAAATTGAGCGGAGCATATCCATCGTATTATTTAGATCGAGGTCCCCCCAAAGATCTTCGATTTCCAAACTAAGCGTCTTATAGAATCTCCAGGCTATAAACCAATTACAATCATCATTTATGATGGGGTCAAGGAAAAAATATATTCTCGGATTATAGAAATCCCGTTGTGTACTTGCAAGTGTAGGATTGATGTAAAAATTTTTTCTCCTTATCACATTATTAATCTCCCAAAAAGGTGGTGATGATTCAACTTCATTATCCCAAGTACCCACATAAGAATAATTCGCTGTTTCTTCTATGACAAATGCGGATGGAATATTTCCATCTGATATAATGTAGTTACTAGAACCAGTTCTACTCGATGTCATAATGTTGGTAGCCTCATCTAAAGTTGAAGCATTATCAAGCACCATAAGGATCCTACAGGAAAACCATGTTGCATTTAATGTTACATCGGAACAAGGAGAACTTTCACAAGATATTGCTAATCCTTTTTCATTTATTCCACCCTTGCTGAAAGCATCTCCCGCAAAAGAAGCATATGATGATAAATGACCATTATCTGGTTTGCGTACAATAAGAATCTGATTTTCTTGTATGTATCTTCCTGATTCAGGATCTTTACAATGTAGAGGTACATCGTAACTTCTCATGTGAATCAGTTTACCATCAACAGTTGCAGGTCCCCATGCACTCATCTCCATACAATCTAGGCCAAATAAAAAGGTAGCAAAACCAATAGAAAAAACCACTACATCTTCAAAAGAGTTTTCAGAGCCATTTGCTATCCCTTGAATCTCGTTAATATACTCATTAGGGATATAGTTTTTAATTGAATTATTCCATAAATTAAGTATATGGGAGTATATTTCACCGTTATCTAAGTTAAAAATTGCTCTATAATTTTGTTCAATTTCATTCTTTAAAAGAAAACCATGTTGATAACCCATTTCATAATTCGATCCACTTATATGAAGAATTTTTACTCCATCACGTTCTTCTAACCATCCTCCATTAAGTGGATTATAATTATTTTCTGCATTTATCTCAATAGGTATTATTAAATTAATCAATAATGAAGTAACTAAAATTCCGATAATTTTCTTCAAATTCTTTGTCTCCCTTTGAGTTTTGTATCGTATATCTTATATAAAATATGATCGTAATATCACCTGTAGCATTATTACTTGCTGATTATGATATTAATGGTTTGTACAAATTATAAACTCAATATATTTACTAGTAAATTCGTGTTCCCTTCCCGACGGAGCATCTGGTTCATTTTTTCTTCTTCGTAAGGGCTTTGTATCTTTTGGGGTAAGCCCTTCGGCGGCTTCTTCAACCTTAAAATTTCCTTTTTTGTCAATTTTTATATTTTATAATTACTTGACTTTGTCACATTAATTTTTTTTCTTTTTTCTCTATCTTTTTTATGGGTTATTGACTGTGTTCGTTCTGTTCTCTCGTTTTCCAATATTGAAATAAGGATGTCCAGCTGTTGCGATTTGGTTTTTGAAAGAGGAAAACATTGTTTCTGCGGGCATTCGCTGTCCAGGATAGCACACTGGTTGTCTTTATCGTAGACCACGGGATAGAG
>CAYGVY010000279.1:0-2220 GCA_964353435.1 uncultured Thermoplasmatales archaeon
TGGTTTTCGTCTTCGTGGTGATGCGAATTTAAAAAATTTTATCCTTAGTAGGGGTCGGATCTGGGGTGTGGACTTTGAGGAGTCACGAATCGGGAGACCCGGTGAGGATCTTGCAACCCTCTGTGTGTCTCTGCTGAGTAGTGATCCGATGTTTACCGATGAAAAATTCCAGCTGTGTCAAATCTTTCTCAATTCGTATAGGAAATCAGTGAAATGGAGTGTTGAACAGTTGAACGCAGATATATCCTATGCGCTACTGGAGCGGATTCAATGGCGGTCGAACGATGAGGAGATATTGCGAAAATATGCGACCAGAATACGGAATAAAGGATTACAGGTAGCACAGCATAATTTTTAAATATCCACTTTTGTATCCATCCCAACGATACCTATGAGGAAGGACCGACTACTACCAATTTTTGCGCTCCTAATTCTACTCATCGGCAGCGTCTCTTCAATTTATGTGTATGCAACACAAGCAACGACCAATACACTGCTTGTGAACGGACAACATTATACCATGGATCAACTGTTTTCTCTTATCCAACCACGTTCATTTAATGAATCTCAATATTCCGGTATCTCATTGGATGACTTGATGCTGAAAACCGGAGTTTCTCAACCAGAGCAGCATAAATACACCCTGAAGGGAGCAGATGGGTATGAAAAGACTGTAACGTGGGAAAACATGAAAAACGGGTTGCTCACGAAAGAGAGTGAATCAGTCTTTTCAGATTTACCAAAAGCATTTCGGGTGAAAGATATCGTCACAATCGAGGTGAAATAAATCATGAAGAACATGAAATTCATCGCAGGGATCATCGTGTTTGGGTCTCTTTGGGGTTTTGCTGAATGTATCATCGGATCTCTTCTCCGCGACGTAAATCTCCCAGCAGGCGCAATCATGACCGGTATCTTTGCCATAGGTCTGATGACGTTAAGTAGAACCACTTTCAGACAACCAGGCATGCAAGTAGGAATAGGGCTTGTTGCAGGAGGGCTCCGACTCTTCAACCCCTTCGGCGGCTGTTTCATTTGCTCCGCGATCGCGATCATGGCAGAAGGACTCCTCTTTGACCTCATCTGGACAGGTTTTTCCCTTGATTTGAAAAAAACTCAATCACTTACCCTCCAAGCAAGCCTTGGAATATGCTCAGCATACCTCGTCTATGTTGGTGGGTATATCGTCACACAGATCCTGACACCGATGTTTTCCTCCGCAGGGTTCTACCTAGAAAACCTTATTGTCTTTATTCCACAAATCCTTGCCAGCGGACTGCTTACAGCCCTTATTGGAGTGGTTACCGTGCCTGCGGTATTTATCCTGAAAAAACTCGATATCACCATAAAAGACCGCACCTACTATCCGGTCACCATGGGTGTCTCAGCGCTCTGCTGGGTCATCGTCATTACGAACACCATCCTCATCGTATGGTTATAAAAGGAATAACTCATGGACCACCCAACAACAGTCAAAACCCTGAAGTTTCATGCAGAGAAATGCAAAGGCTGCCTTGAGTGTGAAAAAGCATGCTCACAAGTGCATTTTAAAACCAAAGACGGTGGCGAGAAATCAGCGATTCGCATTGTAAAAACAGATAAAGGATATACGATGCACGTGTGTGATCAACGCGGACTTTGCCTTGATATGTGTCCGGTTGGTGCATTGACGAGAAGAAAAAATGGGGTGGTATGGCTTGAGAAAGAGATCTGTATCGGATGTCAAGCGTGTGTTGGGTTTTGTCCGATTGGTGCGATGAGAAAATCAGATGTTCGTATTGAACCGTTCAAATGTATCTCATGTGGGTCGTGTGTCCGCGCATGTCCAGAAAAAGCATTAGAACTCGTTGAAGTGCCAATTGCAGATATTACACAAGTTGTATATTATAAACTAGGGGCGTAACATAGTGGAAGGACAGATAGCAATCGAAGAGTATAGAACAGGGAATACTGAACACCACTGGGATCTGAAGAAGATAAAATCTGCTCATAAGGTTTTAGCAACCTATTCGTACAAGAAAGGTGAGGTTAACAAGGGGTATGCAAATCGAACACTCTACGTGAACCTTAGCACCGGGGTTATACAGGAAAAACCAGTCACCGATGAGATGAAAAAGAAGTTCACGGGGGGCCGGGGATTCGGGTTAAAACTCCTCTGGGATTCAATTAAACCAACGACACGATGGAATAGTGAGGAAAATGAGCTGCTCATCACCACGG
>CAYGVY010000280.1:0-2215 GCA_964353435.1 uncultured Thermoplasmatales archaeon
GGGGTCTGATGAGCGATTGGATAGAAATTATAGGATTTCGCGACACCAGAAAAAGTAGGGTAAAACCTACCACCAAATTCACTCCCTGCAAGCTCTTGAATGATGACAGCCATTTTTTCTTCTTCGATTTTCAATGAGAGTGATTCCGCGTATGCTTTTGGTTCTCTAAAAAACACAGAGGCATACACAAGTTTAATCCCCTGACACAGTTGATTTAACCTGTCGTCATCATCTTCATGATTATTCGGCAACAAATATGTTGAGTACATGCCTGCAAACGGATGATTCTGATAATCCTCAAGAAGGCTTGATGATCGCACCGCAAGTGGGGTTCGGAAATGTTGTAAAATCACTTTTAATTTTTGTTTTAACTCACCACAAATATCACATTCGAGGAACGCATGGGCGATCTCGGAATCCGTGAGTTTTTCGTTTTTGAAAAAACGATGGAGATTATGATCTGAGACAAAGCGATCAAACTCGAGTGTGCCGATGACCACCGTGTTTGGTACTTTAATCCTGATGTTTTTATATTTATCTTCGAGTTTATAATGTGTCAGAAGCGATCGCATGAACGCAAGCCCTCGACCTTTTCCACCCAGCGAATCACCCCGTAATCGTGTAAAGGAGGAGTCAAACTCAAATGTCTGCTCATCAAAATCAGTAATGATACCTCGTTGCTTACTTTTCCGCGCCTCATTAAAGACCGAAATAAGATATTCCCGTACTGCGTTGAGGTCAGAAAAATCAGACACTTTTTTCGGACGTAATTCTTTGGCAAGGTCAAATTCACAGCGAGCCATCAGCCAGTTTGAGAAATGGTTTCGTTCTGAATGATACAGGATCGACTCCAATGGTATTCGTTGGAGTGCTTCTTCAAACTCCCGCATGTTTGACGCCCGGGCGATTTCCGTGGTTTGCACATGCAGCTCCTCAGGACCTGGGTACCCAGCCTTCTTTTTTTGTAATTTTGGATCCTTCGGCAACAAGAACTGGAAATCACCAAACCCTAGACTATTAACTAGGAAATGTTGGAAGTCTTGCACTAGTGTCGGAGATTTCTTATGTAAAAAATATGCATCTAATGCCTCAGCTTTCTCCCGGTTTACAAGATCGGTGGACTGCATCATGATTGGCAGATGAACCGAATCCTTCCGAATCAACCGCACAAACTCAAATCCTGCTGTTGGATTTGCAGTACCATCCTTTTTAAATGAGACATCTGAGAGTATCCCAAGAATATAATCTTTGTATTTTCTATAATAATATATTGCTTCTTCGAATGTTTCTGCGAGCAGAATTTTCGGTCGTGCCCGTCGACGTAGCTGTCGTTGCATTTCATTTAAATCCTCAGAAAGAGATCGCCGTGTCTGCTGTACCACTTCAGTATATAAGATCGGTAGAAACATTGAGTAATGATATATAGAATCTTCTACCATGATTACAACACGAACATTCCCAGTGACTGTGTCGTATCGAACATTCATGCTATCTTCTACATACTTGATAATTGCGAGAAAGAGCGTTGGATCCCCCGTCCAAGCAAAGATTTTATCAACACCTTCTTTGACATCTTCGCGATCCTGGAACTGGTTGATATCGGCACGATCCGTTGCAAGTAAGACAATCGGCAGATCGGGGTGAAGTTTCTTGATTTTTTTTCCGAACTCAAATGGGTCCATCCCGATATTTTTTGCCATGGTGATAATCAAGTCATACCGATGTTCCTTAATTTTCTGTAGCGCGTTCTCTCCTGAAAACACACGCGTCACTCTGGGTGGTTGGCTGAGCAGGAGATGCTGATACTGACCAATGACGAGTTCTGCGATTAATCCTTCTTCCTCGATTGTAAATGCATCATATAAACTAGAGACAATAAGAATGTCTTTAACTCTGTAGGGCATGAGGGCATGGTAGATTTGAGTACCAAGATCATAGGTTCCTTCAAAATCATCTTGGATTCGTGAACTCCGAAAACCTGCCTCTTCTACTTTCATGCAATCACATCATCAAGATATAATCCCTACAATCAAACAGCTGACACTATTAGAATTTTTTTGTGGAAATTTGCAAGGACGTATCAGTAAATAAATTTTTTTCATGACATACAAAAAAGAATCTGTTTGCCAGTGAGATGTTTTTAAATAATCCATACGAAATACCTAATATGGGACGATGAGATGCAAAAGACTCAGTGCGAAGCTGATGGATTTGA
>CAYGVY010000281.1:0-2213 GCA_964353435.1 uncultured Thermoplasmatales archaeon
CTGCTGCAGTTGCTTAAACGTAGAAAAATCAACGGAGGTCCCCAGGATTGCTTCAAATGATTTTGCAAACAATAAATCACCTGAGAGAATAGCAGCAGGTTCACCGAACTTGACGTGTACTGCTGGAAGTTTTCGTCGAATTATGGAATGATCCATGATATCATCATGAATCAGCGTGAAATTATGCATCAATTCAAGACCGGCAGCAAACGGGAGAGCTTTCTGGGCATCACCAGAGACGCTTTCACAGGAAATTATGGTAAGAAACGGTCTGATTCGTTTTCCACCAGCAAAAGGCAGATGGCGTGATGCCTCGTACAGCGTCGTAGGTTTTTTTATCTGCAGATACCGCTGCCAATACGTATTGAACATCGTTGTTCGTTTCATCAGTTCATTCTGTAAGTTCATATTTCACTTCCGCAGTCGATAGTTTTTCAACAGAATCAGCGCCAACAAGAAACATAGCGATCCTTAGCTCCCGAGTGATTACGTCAAGCTCTAGTTCCGTGGATTTTTTATCTTTCAGCGCTGGTTTCAGGAATGCATGTGCCATTCCGGCTGCGTTCGCACCAAGAACCAAGGCTTTTGCGATATCAAGTCCATGACGGATCCCACCGGTAGCAATGATAGGGAGCTCCCAATTGGTTGCTTTTCCGACCTCAAGGATACATGTTGGTGTCGGGATTCCCCAATCCCAGAACGTCTGGCCAGCACGCATGTTGTGCGTGTCGCCTTTGATTTTCGCACGATAATATTCCACCGCGGAAAACGAGGTGCCCCCAGCGCCTCCAACATCAATCCCACAAATCTTTGTCTTCTTTAATTGATGTGCAACCTTGCTGCAGATACCTGCGCCGCTCTCCTTAATAATGATAGGACAACCGAATTCCCGTGAAAGCATATCAATTGTAGCAAGGCAACCTTTTGCATGTGCCTCACCTTCCGGTTGTATCACCTCCTGTAAAAAGTTCAAACACACCGCAAGAACGTCCGCATCAATCATCTCTACAATCTTTTCTGCGTTCTCAAGAATCTGTTTTTTATCCCAAAGGGCAATCTGTGACGCACCAATGTTTGCGATCTTCAGAGGAATATCATATTCTTTGATGACACTGTATGTTTCCGCAAGTTTCTGATTTTCTAACGCAGCACGCTGTGACCCCACACCCATACCGACTTGGAATGCTGCTGCAGCAGCAGCAAGATGCTCGTTGATCTTCTTGCCCTCAGAATAACCGCCGGTCATCCCAGAGATAATCAGTGGTGCATTCAGTTTCTTCCCGAACAACTGGACTGAGAGATCAACCTCGTTTTCATTAATTTCTGGTAGCGCGTTATGAAAAAGATGTACGTCGTCCCAGAAGTTATGATGAGCAGAAACATTTTCTTTTAACGAGATTTGCACGTGTTCGCGCTTCCTTTCCTCGGTTTGGTTCATACTTCGTCTCCCTGAACAATGGTGTGCCTTATCTTCTTCCCTTTCAAGGTATCATATAACCGGTTATGTACATTCCCATTCAATAAAATAGTGTCAACACCACCCCGAGCAATTTGTTTAATGGTGTGTAGCTTCCCGTCCATGCCTTTCGTCACATCAGCATGCGCATTCAAATGGGTCGTCAATTTATCCAAATCCTTGACTGTTGCTCTCTCAATGAACGTTGCATTCCTATCGTCCTTTGGATTTGCTGAATACAATCCATCCTCATCAATAACGAAAATAACTTTTTCTGGTTTGAACTCTGCAGCAAGCAACTGCACGAGCAGATCACCAGAGCAAATCGAAAAACCTAGTTTCTTGTCAAGGGCAACATCACCAAAACTCACCGGCATGAACCCCAAGTCAAGATACTTTTGGAAAATCGAATAATCCACTTGCGATAGTTTATGATTCGAAAGAGACAGAACTGCATGTGGAGGAATGGATACCGCAGGAAGATCATGGTTGTGTAGGGAAGCAAGAACCAGATTGTTTAACCGCTGAACCATCGCCTGCGTGAGCGCAAAACCTTCAACTTGTTTCTTTTGTTTGTACCCGTCATTTAATTTATATTTTTTCGCAAGAATATGGCCGAACGAGCCAGCGCCATGAATTAAAATTACTTCTTTTTTCGCATGTTTCAATTCTGCAGCAAGTTGCTCCACTACCTCTTGTTTAAAACAACATTCTTTTGCTTTATCGGTGATAACGCTGCCACCAAATTTAATAATAA
>CAYGVY010000282.1:0-2211 GCA_964353435.1 uncultured Thermoplasmatales archaeon
CATGTGTGGCCGACGTATGATTTCGCAGGTGCTGTTGAGGATAGTATCAGTGGGGTGACGCATCCGTTCCGGACCAAGGAGTACGAGTTGCGGGACCCGGTGTATTTCCGTATTCTGAGTTTGTTGAATCTGCGGGCTCCTCATCTGATGGAGTTTTCGAGGCTTTCGATTGATGGGATGCCGGTTTCCAAACGAAAGATAAAACCACTCATTGAACAAGGTTTGGTGACCGGATTTGATGACGTCCGATTGCCGACCTTGCGGGGGTTGAAGCGGCGTGGGATTGTCCCTGAGGCGATTAAACAATTTGTGCTTCAGCAAGGTTTTTCAAAGGTGGAATCCGTTGTTGATTTCAGCTTGGTTGAATCCGTGAATCGAAAGTTTCTTGACTCAAGGGTGAAACGGTACTACTTTGTTCCGAACCCCGTACAACTGTCTGTTGATGGTGCGCCGAAAAAAACAGTGAAACTCTCGTTGCACCCTGATGCGACCATGGGTGAGAGAACCGTTCATACGGGTTCAACGTTTTTCGTACCAAAAGAAGATGCGCAGAAGATGAAGGCTGGAGAAGTCTTCCGGTTGAAAGGATTATACAATGTGAGGATCACAAAAACCGGTGACACATTTACGGGAACCTACGCTGGGGAAGAACTCATTCCAGAGACCGCGAAGATCCAATGGACCACTGATGATCATATCCCACTCAAGGTTATTGTTCCCGGGCTTATTTTCAAAGGCGATACCTACAACCCTGATAGTCTTCATGAGCTGCAGGGGTACGCAGAGAAAGCGGTTTCAGGTGTACCTGTTGGAGAGATCGTGCAGTTTGAACGCGTTGGATTTGTACGGCTTGAAAAACAGAAGAAAGACCTTGTCGGCATCTTTACTCATAAATAATTAATTTTTATTGTTTTGTAAGATTTTCAATAAATCCTCCCGCGACAGACGTGATGGTAAGAATACTGTTGTTCTGAGAAAAAGAATAATAATACTTCCCAGGAAAATACGTGTCAATGATCAATATCCCCAAAGTAAGATGCCAGGTGCCAGGGATATGACCCAGCCCCATGTTCGTGGTAACATAGGAGCCGTTTTCATAGAAGATTCTGGTTTCCGTATAATTATTTCCACCCATCGGGTTTTGTTTCAGTTCTGTTTTCCAGGTTCCAATAAATCTATCTCTCTCCGTGTTTGATTGATTACATCCACTTAGACTCGCGATGATAAGGAGAAGAAAAATTCCAATGAGTGTACATTGTTTTTGCATGTGATTTCTATATCGATATTGACAATTTGAGACTTTCTCTTTACATTTTATTTCATATTCTAATTTGTTGAATAATTAATTTTTACTTATAACGCATTTCACTCTCTCCTCTTTTTTTGAAGTAAGGTATTTAAGCACCAAGACGATTTCTTATCCTTGCAGGGATGCAAACAAAAAGAATGGGAAATCAATGCGCTTCCTCAATATAGTAGTAATCATGCTAGCTCTTTTCTTCGCAGTAACTGTAAGTACCGGTAGTGCTGCCCCAGTACTCCAAGCAGAGGCAAATGTGACCACGATTGCGGTCATCATCACGGTCATTGCGTTACTGCTCGCGTTCTTCTTCCTCATGGGTGGTGTGAAATACGTCACCCCGGAAAACGTACTGGACACCGAAATACGAAAAAACCTCTACGAGTACATCGACGAATACCCAGGGAGCCACCTCCGGGAGATCGCCAGAGAACTTGACCTTAAACCAAGCAACGCAGCCTGGCACCTCAGAAAACTAGAGCAAACCAACCTGGTCAGAAGCAGAGCTATTGGAGGAAAAAAAGTCTATTACCTCGTCGAAGGAGGGGTTGAAGCAAAACAACGAGCGGTCGCAGAATCAATCATGCGGAATCAAAACGCCAGAGACATTATGCAATACCTCTCAGAGCACCCAGGCAAACACCTTCTCGAGATTGCTCATGCCCTTACCATTAACCACCATGTCGTCAAATGGCACATCAACAAACTCTACGAAGCTGAACTCATCGAAGGAGACACCACCAACTCCGCGTACCCTATCTACTACCCCACAGAAATAGGACGACAATTCGTGGAAACATATATCGAGTTTTTGAAAACAAACGTTGGGAAAGCAGCTTAGATTCTACCTACATCAACGACTTCAACGTTTTCGACTTTCTTTATTTTCCCAAGTTTTTCCACAATAGGAT
>CAYGVY010000283.1:0-2174 GCA_964353435.1 uncultured Thermoplasmatales archaeon
CGCGATCTGCAGCTTAGGAGACTGCCGCCCAATCCAGGCTAGGCTACAGGCCCAGGATAGAAATACTTGTGAGAGAAGTATCCTTGGGTTATTCTTAAAAGTTGACTCCCATATATTTAGAGTGGTTTGTAGTTGATGGAAAAATGAGCGGACGATCCATCCGTCTCTTTTATTTGCGGCTTCTGCAGTTCCTGTAACCGGATGGTCTCAAAAGGAATCTGTTTCTGCTGCAGAAGTGCAGAAATCCCTGGCACGTGCCCGTCCCCGACGCAGGCGACGATCTTTTGATGTTTCTCATGCATTGCGACAAGCTTCCCTACCATATGCTCGTTTCGCTCATCGATGAGCGTGCGTTTGATCGTTGGGAACTTCTTGCCGATCTCCATGATGTAGGAATCGAAGTTCTGTTGGTATTTTTTCAGTTCCTCTTCGATCCGTTTCTTGCTCACAAAAAACCCGGCAACGCCGGAGAACAGAAGTTTGAATTTTTCAGAAAACGGTATCGTGTTCCACATGCGGGTGAAGAGCTGTTGTGCGTTCGTATCAATGAACGCGACCGGCAGCTGGTGTGATTGCGCATAGGTAATCGCGGTCAGCATCTCATCCCCCGCGTTCACGCCGTACTGCTCCGCCATGGACTCCTGGAACTGCGCGAGCATCTTATAGACAAGAGGCAGGTTCTTTTTTGCTGCATGATAGGCGGCAGGGTCGGTGTTCCTCAGCATGATTGCCTGGTATCGTTGCGGGTCGAGCTCGACGCCGATGATCTCCGGTTCTTTTTCCTCAAAGATGTTGAGCAGTGCCGCGGAAAGGTCGAAGACGTGTCCGGTGCCGATGAGGGTGATCATGAGTTGCGGCAAATACGATGGTATTTGATTAAGGTATTTGTCTCCCCCCAACCAAATATTCGACAATCGTCGATATAACAATCGACAATATTAAATACTATGAAAGCCATAATAATATGTATGTGTAACGTCATCGACGATTATCGGGAAGATGAATTATCCGACGCATGGATAAAAATCGAAAGAAGGAAATTGCTCTATTCATAATTTCCCCCCCTTTTCCTCTCTTTCACCCTTTATTTTTTTTTAGAAATTACTCCGAGAAAACCCCAGATCGCTAGTACCGATAATGCTCAGACTTGTACGGACCGTTCACCTTGACACCGATATAATCAGCCTGCTCTTTAGAAAGTTTCGTCAACCGGACGCCAAGCTTGCTCAGATGCAGCCGCGCGACCTCCTCATCAAGGATTTTCGGCAGCATGTACACCCCGATCGTATGCTTTTCTTTCCACAATGCGATCTGCGCAAGTACCTGATTCGTAAACGAATTGCTCATCACAAAACTCGGATGCCCCATCGCACACCCCAGGTTCACCAGACGGCCTTCCGCCAGCACAAAAATCTCATGACCATCAGGGAACATGTACTTGTCCACCTGCGGTTTGATATTCACTTTTTTCACACCTTTCAACGCATCCAGCTTCCCGACCTCGATCTCATGGTCGAAATGACCGATGTTGCACACAATCGCCTGATCCAACATCTTCTTCATATGCTCCACCGTAATAACATCCTTACACCCGGTCGCAGTCACATAAATATTGCCCTCGCAAAGACTGTCCTCCACGGTCTTCACCTCGTAACCCTCCATGACCGCCTGCAGCGCACAAATCGGGTCAATCTCCGTGACAATGACCCGTGCACCAAACCCGCGCATCGACTGACAACACCCTTTGCCCACGTCACCGTACCCGCAGACCACCACGGTCTTACCTGCAATCATCACATCGGTCGCCCGCTTGATCCCATCAGCAAGGCTCTCCCGGCACCCGTAATGATTATCGAACTTTGACTTGGTCACGGAATCATTCACATTAAACGCGGGGAACAACAACGTTTTTTCTTCCAGCATCTGATACAACCGATGCACACCAGTGGTCGTCTCCTCTGACACTCCTTTGATGTCCTTGACCAGACCGGACCAGTACGTCGGATTCTTCGTATAGATTTGCTTCAACAGCTTCATCAGTTCCGTAAAATCCTTGCCTTCCTTCGAATAATCTTTTTTCAAAAGCGACGGGTTCTGCTCCACCTCAAATCCCTTGTGCACCATGAGAGTCGCGTCCCCGCCATCATCCACAATCAACTGTGGTCCTTTCCCAT
>CAYGVY010000284.1:0-2172 GCA_964353435.1 uncultured Thermoplasmatales archaeon
GTAGTAAAATTTTCTAAGGACATTTCAAAAAAGTTAGGATTTTCGACACTTACAATTCCATGGAAGAGGACGCCGTTTTCTGTTATTTCTGTAACCTCTGCAAGGATACTGAGGGTTGGGGGTGAAATATTCTCAAGGATATCTTGAAATGAAGCGGTGATATTGATGTGAAACGGTATGGTTTTTTCAAAGATTCCAGCGAAATTTACCCCAAATATCCCTTGTATAGAACTATAAATCTTTGAGGAAAAATATCCAGAAAACGAAAGAGAATCATTTGAAGTAAATATTCTTTGTTGTTTTGCAGCAACCGTTCCACCGATGAATTGTATATCGAGAATCGTATTTCCTTCAGGGGTTTTTCCGATGATTTTTAGATTCTTCATGAGAAGATCATACTGATTGTCATTAAGCATGGTAATTATTGCTGTAAATCTCATTTCATCGGTTGTTATCTGCGTAATGTTGAACTCTACATCAATCTTGGGTTCATGGATATCCTGTACAAAAAATACAAGAACACCACCAATGACTGCGTTAACGACAATAAGGATAACAAGCAGAAGAACACCAATTGTTATTTTTCTTCCCATACAGGTACCTATACTATAAGCAATAAAGAAGCATGAACTCTATTATATAGTTCTGTATATAATATTTATGATTCTGTTTTTTTCTTCGAGGAAAGCAAAAACTATTTAATAGAGCTTGAATTGTGTCAGGTGAGGTTTCTTCGTGCCAGAGACAATACTTGTCGTCCCGTATTTATGCATCATGATACTTACGTTTCTTTCTATGGAGGCGGTAGCATGGTTTCTCCACAAGTACGTCATGCACGGGTTCGGGTGGTATTTCCACGAAGATCATCATCGATATACAAGCCATAAACTCCAAAAAAATGACACTTTTGGATTGTTTTTCGCTGTAATTTCAATTATACTAATTTTTACTGGGTTTTTCGGAGGTTTCGATGTCAGGTTATTCCTTGGTTTTGGGGTTGCCATGTACGGCGGTGGTTATTTCTTGGTACACGATATCTTTTTCCACCGACGCATTAAAATAAAATACCGGCCAAAAAGCGAATACATCAAACGTGTCTTACACGCACATGCGATACATCATCAGCAGAGTAAGGCGCATGAAGGAGTCTGCTTTGGATTTCTCTATGCACGTAAAAAGTACGCCCTGCCTGCAGAGATTCCTGTTTCAACTTAATTTTTTTGTGTTGTTTAGATGGTTATCGACCGTGTGAATTTTCCAAACAAGCTACAGTATGCAGTCACCGTGAGATGATCACCTGTAGTTGCAGTAACATTGTAGGTATAGGTATAGAAGAAAAACTTCGGTTGATTTGTATATAATTGTGTACCTGCTGGATTTCCATTTTTTAACACATCGACTTTGTATACATAATGTACCGTTTTAGCAGGTGAGAAATGTAGAATTGTGACCTTTAATGTTTGAGTCTGTGGTTCGTACACAAGCTTCATGTATCGTGGACTTGTTGCAGCAGCCTGCATGCTCATCGCGGTAAGACCAAGGATGAGCACCATACCTACTATGAGATATTTTTTTGTTTTCATATTATCACCTTTTATTACTGCATAACGATATGGCACACCTCACCAGATGGCAAAAGGGAGCCGGTGGCCCATGAGGTGAGCATATATAATTCTCCAGATTCATCTTCTCCGAATCCTAGAATGAAGCGATTTAAGGGTTTTTGATTTTTAAGGTTAAACTCATACCGGTGCCATACCCCTGATGTGTTTTCTGTAAGGTAGTAGAGCTTCCCACCTGGTTTTAGAAAGTCTGTGCTCCAATCGCCGAACACATAGCTGCCAACCGCAATAGGAGATTCTAAGCCTCGATACACATACCCTCCGATGATCGAGTGGCCTACGTCATGACTATATTCAAAAATAGAGTATTGAAGACTGGCCAGGCTAATATTCAAGGTCGTTGCTAAAGCTAGATCATATGGATGATTTCCCTCCATGATTCTCCAACCATAATTCCCTCCGTTTATTACCAAGTCTAGTTCCTCCCATAAATCCTGTCCTACATCAGCAATAAAAAGCCTTTCTGTTGTCATATCAAAAGAGAAACGGAACGGATTACGGAACCCATACGCGTAGATTTCATCACGTCCCTCTTGACCAACGAATGGGT
>CAYGVY010000285.1:0-2167 GCA_964353435.1 uncultured Thermoplasmatales archaeon
ATCTTGATAGCGCTGGATCTGATGCGAACCAGTTTAAAGACCAGAATTCTGATTTCGTGGTAATTACTCAGCAGTATATCCTTGTTCGTATAGAACAAGTCCTGAGTGTCATCCGGACATATATTACGGCGATTGCTCTTATTTCACTGCTCATTGGTGCGATTGGAATTGCCAATATTATGTTTGCCACGGTAACAGAACGAACCAGAGAGATAGGAACGATGATGGCGATCGGGGCGAAACGACGTGATATCCTGCAGTTATTCTTGTATCAATCCACTATCATCGGGCTCCTTGGTGGCCTTATCGGGTGCATCCTTGGTGCGAGCGGAAGCTGGTTTGTCGTTGACCTTCTTAACCAAAATATACAGAATCTAGGTGGAGCATTAAGCACTGGCACAATTCAATTAACCTACGTCCCCGAATGGTTCTTGATAGCCAGTGTCGTCGGAATCCTCATTGGGGTAGCCGCAGGCGTATTACCTGCACGGAAAGCAGCAAAGATGGATCCAGTGGTTGCACTCCGGTACGAATAAAATTTTTTACGGGTTTGATGGAGCCTGTTTTTTCTCCATCGCCGCAATTTTTTCAAGCTCTTCTCTGATATACCGCAACGCTTGCTCCTTGTCGGGGCCAAGACCAACTGCATCAGGGCTTATCTCGTTTTTCTTCAGTTGCCTCAACCACCGTTCCAATACCTGTTTTTGATCCATTGTTTCTCACCTACACAGACCCCATATCACAAGAGACGTATATTAACCCATAGAGACAAAGCGAAGAAAAAAAGTTAAAATACCGAAAAACAATACTGTTATTGGAGGAGTGAATAATGTCATACTTTTGGAAAAAAAACGGTACTCTTTACCATTGGCACCTCCAATGTACATCGGTCCCAGTCTATGTGAGAACCAATCTAGATTGGGAAGTCAGCGAACAACGTCCAACAGACAAGGAGCGTTGTAAAGAATGCCGTGAAAAAGATATCGCACAACGAATAAAAGGAAAATTCTAGCTGAGTTACAGAAAGATATGCTTATCGATGTGCCACGGGTTTGTTCTGTGGTAGACCTAACATGATCCGCTTTAATTTTTTCTTCGTATTATAATCATAGACCACATCGATTTTTTTCCCGGTAAAGGGGTTTAATCCGGTCCAATACATACACGACGACATGGTCATTGGCGTTGGGGTGAACAACTGGAATTGCTCTATATTTTCCAGGTGCCTTTTTTTAATGATGTCGCGTAAAAACAAGACTTCACTCAGGGTATCGCCGGGATGCCCGATCATAAAATAGTACCGTAACCCTTGTTTTTTACGTTCATTAATTGCAGAAAAATACGCAAGGAACTCGTCAAACCGTTGGTTATCCTTCCCCATCAAGGTGACAACTTTATTTGAAAAGTGCTCAGGAGCGATTTTGAGACATCCGGAGATGTGATGGTCAGAAATTTCTTTGATATATTCTCTGCTCTCTAGCGCCAAGTCATATCGGATACCGCTGCGGATAAAAATTTTTTTCACCCCTTCGATCTGTCGAGCTTTTCGTAACAATGTAATGAGTCGTTTATGGGTTTTATCTAACTGAGGGCACTGGATACATGTTCCTTGACACGGGGAGGTTGTCGTTTCAGGACGATTACACGCCATCGCATACATATTCGAAGACGGACCAACGAAATCATCAATATATCCTTTAAAACCAGGGTGCTTCGTCAACCGTTTAATTTCTGCAAGGATACTCCCCTCAGACCGTGAAATAATCCGATCTCCCTGATGAAGAGATAGTGAACAAAAATTACAGGCGCCAACACATCCACGATGAACCACCACGGAAAACTTCCCCATCTTTAACAAGGATTTCGGGTGCAGTTTCCGTGAGTACTCCAAGGAATAAATCCAATCCAAATCCCTGGCGGTATACTCAGGGTACTTATATTGCAGGACGTAACTGTTCGTATATTCTTGCGCGAGATTTTTGTTATTTGAAAATTTCATTTGCATATCACAGAATTTCCGTTTATCCTCAATGACTTCCTTAAACGAGGGAAGAAGCTCAAACGACGCATCAAGGTCTTTACTAAGGATGCATGTTCCTTCGATTCCTCGTAGCTCTTTTTGGTGTTTTAACCGCTCAGCAATCTCAATGATCTGTTTCTCCCCGTT
>CAYGVY010000286.1:0-2167 GCA_964353435.1 uncultured Thermoplasmatales archaeon
AACTTGTCAATAAAAACGCAAAAACCGTGATTCTCGCACACCAAGGAAAACAAGGCAGCTGGGATTTCATCTCCATGCAGAAACACGCACAGATGCTGCAGACCCTGCTTGGAAAAAATGTGACCTTTATTGATGACATCTACGGAGAAAAAGCAAAAAACGCAATCAAAACCATGAAACCAGGAACCGTTGTTTTCCTCGATAACGTCCGGAAATATACCGCAGAAACCGAGAAGAAAAAACCAGAAGAACATGCACGCTCCGAACTCGTTCAAAACCTTTCTCCACTCGCTGACTTCTACGTCAACGACGCATTTGCTGCTGCTCACCGCGCGCAATGTTCACTCACCGGTTTTACGGTAGTTCTTCCATCAGCAGCAGGGCGACTCATGGAAAAAGAACTCACCGCTCTTGAAAAGGCAGTGAGCCACCCAGAAAAACCCTCCATCTTCCTTTTCGGAGGCGCAAAATTCGCTGATGTTATCATTACCATAGATAGAATACTTAGCAACAAGATCGCTGATCATGTTCTCCTCACCGGCCTGACCGCGAACGCGTTCCTGAAAGCAAAAGGAGTCAACCTTGGCAAGAAAAACGAACAAGCATTCGACGAAGAAGGCACACCAGAAGTGTTTACTGAAATCAAGAACGTGTACAAGAAATTTGAGAAACAAATCCACCTCCCTACGGACTTTGCTATTGAAGAGCACAGGAAACGTAAAGAAATAACACTCGCAGACCTACCACTAGAAAATAATCTGTTTGACATCGGGGAAAAAACCATTCAAGACTATAAGAAGATCCTTGGTACCGCAAAAACCATCTTTATCTCCGGGCCATGCGGCGTCTATGAAAACCCCCTCTTCAGAAAAGGAACTGAAGAGATCTTTGCCTTTATCACCACTTCAAAAGCATTCTCAATAGCAGGTGGCGGACACACCGTTGCCGCGATAGAACAAATGAAACTCCGAGGTAAGATTACTCACATCAGTACTGGTGGCGGCGCCCTTGAAAAATTCATGATGGGCGAAAAACTCGCGGTCGTCGAAGCGCTCAAAGCAGCAAAACAACGACAACTCGTACACGCAAAGTAAACAAGTCAAGGGAAACAATCAAATACTCTTTCTTTTTTCCCTTTTTCCAAGTAGGGGCTGATAGATCAGCGGAAGATCGCCGCCTTCGCAAGGCGGAGGCCGCGGGTTCAAATCCCGCTCAGTCCATCCCTCTTTTTTTAAACTTAAAATGACAATACATACCTTTTTTAATTTTAGGTGATTATCGTATAATAATCTAATAGAGGAATAAAGGAAGTAACCATGTCAAAAAGCAGTACACAACAACTCGTACAAGATGAACAAAAAATCCTTGACGTCCTAAGGACAAATGCAAACGAAAGCGTCGATGCTATCGCAAAAAAATGCGGTTTTTCACGACAGAAAGTATGGCGCATCATTAAAAAACTTGAAAAAAATAAAATAATCTGGGGGTACACCGCTATCTGCGATGATGAAAGTTGCAACCTAAAACATTTCACGATGTTGATAAAACGAACCACAATACCCCTTGACCAAAAAACGCTCCAAGAAATTCTCAAGACACGACTCGATAATCTCATCCCTAGTTCTGTGATACAAATAGAAAACATCGAATACTTACATGGATGTTTTGACGCAATCTTAACATTTCTTGCAGAAGATCTTGTCACTGCAAAAAAATTCTGCGAACAATTCAACAAAAGATTCAACAAATATCTTGCTGGTGTTGAACTTTTAGAAGGTATCCTCATTATTAGAAAACAGTCAATAAGAAATCCGCGGTTAAAAGAGCAAATTAAGTTCCTCTAATCAATACCACAAACGTAAAATCAGCGAAACAATAGAAATTTTTTATCCAGGCCGTGTCCCAGGGCAACTTGTAACCATATTTAAAATTTGGGGCCTTGGAACCACAAACAATATATGTAAGATTTATATATGATAACTATATACGGTGAGGTTACCTCGAATAATAACCTCATAAATATACTGTCCCGGATCATTCCGGTTGGCCTATGAGAGTATGTCATCGCGACATTCGATGATTAGGACCTTTCAAATCTGGGAAACAGAATGAATGTGGAGGTTCAAGAAAATCAAGATGCTCTGAGGTAGACGTCTTGCGCACTCTT
>CAYGVY010000287.1:0-2162 GCA_964353435.1 uncultured Thermoplasmatales archaeon
TCAAAACCTCACCAGACCCCCTCAAGACTAGCATGATCTGCTCAATCATCGGGAACATCATGGATTTCGGCATCGACGGCTCGAGTGTCCATCCCCAGATGCTCGAAGAAGTCTTTGACAGGCTCTACACTGAAGGACTCGGGTATGACGACTACCAAAAACTCAGAAATCTTCTGAAAAACGCATCACATCTCGTGCTTTTTACTGATAACTGCGGGGAGATCGTGTTTGACAAAATCCTCTGCCGAGAACTGAAACATTTCAACCCTACATTGCACATCACCGCGGTAGTCAAAGGCGAACCGATATTAAGTGACGCAACAGCAGAGGATGCCAAAGAAATAAAGCTTCACGAAGTCATCGATGAGCTGTTTACCACCGGGTGTTTTGCGGTCGGCGTTGATTTCCACAAGCTCCCTGCCGAGGTAACATCAGCATTGAAACACGCGGATGTGATCATCGCCAAGGGCATGGCGAACTATGAATCCTTTTCTGAAACGATCTTCAGACCTATTGCATATCTGCTCCGAACAAAATGCAATACGATCGCACGCTCGATGAACCTTCCTCGGAACATCAGTGCGATAAAACTCTACGAATAAAAAACCAAGAACCAAAATACCAATTTTTTTTTTGAACTCTACAGTCCAATCATTTGTTCATTCTCGTTTTTCAGGCGTGCTTACCGGGCAGTGACAAGACAGTTCAAGCGGTCGAGCCATTCCGAAGAGCATCATGACGGTGGAGGGTAAAATATCCCTTACAAGCTCTATTATAAGGAAAAGTATTTATATTATTAAAAGAATAATTATAATTATAGGTGAACTATTGGGGAAAAAAGAAGTCGAAGAGCTCTATAAAGATGCGATCGTCTTGCATTTACTCAGAGAGGGCTATAGCGAATACAGAGCAGAAGCTGAAGCACGCCGACGAATGATGCGCGATGACATGCTCTAACCGTGCTTGTTTTTTTTTTTATAAAACACGATGATTCATTAGAGAAAAGAAGTCAGAGAAGATGGGAGGTAGGAAGGATCTGGAAGGGGCTTTAGGAGAGATGGAAGGAAAAGGAAGTAAAAATAACTCCAGATCCTCTTAAGTTATACTTTGTCAAATGTTATATATAAACATTCTTAGTGAAAATGTCAGACTGGAAAAATACCACTACCTTCGACAGAGCGCAAACGCCTTCTCCACCGCCTCTTCCGCAGAACCAGCAACATACAACCGAGACTCAGACTCTTTCATCAAATTCCCAGACGCCAACTCATCAACACACCCACCGGTACCGGCCACCAACACTACAGGTTTTTCAAAAATCATCGCAAACGAAATCTCACTTAACGTACCCCACCGACCACCAATCCCAATCACCACATCCGCCGCAGACACCACCAAAAAATTCCGACGCATCCCCAGACCCGTAGACAACGGGATACCAACAAACTCATTTGCCTCTTCCTTCGAATCAGGCAACAACCCAACCGTTACCCCTTTCATTTCTTTGGCACCTTTACAGGCTGCCTGCATGACACCACCACGGCCCCCACAGACAAGCACACCGCCACGCTGCGCTATCCCACGACCAACCTGCTCTGCAACCTCTAACGCAACAGAAGATAAATGCACATCGTCACCATCACTCCCACACACCGCAACAAAGGTTTGCATCAACGCAGGCTATCGGCTCACTATTTTTAACGGTTTTCACACAACGAAAAACTATTGCTGATTTATTGCCCGGAATTATCGACATCAGAAACCGGAAAACACCGTGTCTTCCGCCCGGCCTTTACTACAGAAATCAGACCAGCCTGACCCAACACCTTGATATTATAATTAATCGTCTGCGGCTTCTGACCAAGCAACCGCGCAATCTCCTTCTGCGCCAACCCAGGCTGACTGCGAATAGAACCGATGATCTGGATCTGCAGATCAGTCAGTCGGAACCGCTCTGCTTTCGGGAAGTTCATCCCGGTCGGATAAAAAGCCCGATACTTCAAACCCTCCCGACGCGACTGAATCAACTCGGTTTTTTCAAGGACACCGAGATGATACGACAACGTACCGTTCTTCACCCCAACCTTCCGCAGAATCTGATTATAATGCACCCCTGGGTTCGTCTTAATAAACCCATAGATCTGCCCACGGACAAACTGATC
>CAYGVY010000288.1:0-2157 GCA_964353435.1 uncultured Thermoplasmatales archaeon
TTGAGTCTGAGGTTGCTCGTAATCCGATTGTAGAAATGACGTTAGAGCAATAAACAGATTTCAGGTACAAAGCTGGTGATTCTTGTTTTTTTTAGGATATATTTTACTGTACGTTACAAAAGGGTATTCATCTCTGTATGTTTGTTTTTGGGAATTTCAAAGCGTGATAGAAATGAAACCTTTACTTGGCTTCCGAACGTTTCGTAAGAGGTTTTCGAGGTTTTCTTGGCCAAAACCACTGGGGTTGTAATGGATATCTCCAAGGAATGTGAAGGTTCCATACGCAAGATTATGGAAGGTGCCTACCCGTATCATTTTAATTGGTCCGACGAGGATGCCGCCCGTACAGCTTCTAAAATTGATCACTCCTTTTGATGATCTAAAGAGACTGTCGGTTTTATAATGGATGCGAAGAGCGTAGAATGAAACCGTAGTCATTGATTCCTTTAAGTTGAAAACAAATCCTCGCACAGTGGTATGGATTAGAAGTTTTGATGCGATTGGAATTCCGGCAATTAATCCGGCAGTAATAAACGGAAGAGGGTGAAATCGCCATTTCGTAACATTAAGCTCAGCAGACGCATGTTCTCCTTGATTATCGTATGCGATGACTTTGATAGTGTGTTTGAGTGAGAGACCATTGAATTGAATAATGGGGTCCCATAAATAGGTGTAAGGTCCTTTTCCTGTCATATTTCCTTTTGACTTCCCATCAATGAGGATTTCTACTCGGGCAATGCCTGCTCCTGAATTTGCATTCACGGTGATGTTTATCGGACCATAGATTATGGTAGTGTTTGTTAGACTGGTGATTTCCTTATTTTGGATGTATAAGGTGTTTTTCAATGGTTTCGTGATGGTAACGGTTGGTAATGCTTTTGTGGTGAAAGACCAGAGTGATCCTTGTGTCGAGGCACTCTGGTTATCCCAGGCAACAATCTTCCAGTAATACAGTGTGTTATGCGTAAGTGTCCCAGGTGTATAGCTGGTTGTTGTGTGATTACCTTTAACTTTTAGAGGTGGGTTTGTTTTTCCAAAGTAGACATCATAGAGGACTGTATTGCCATCAGGGTCTGCTCCGATCCAGCTCAGGGTGGTGGTCAGAAGAACATTGGTTGCACCATTTGTAGGATTTGGATTGCTTGGTGTGTTCGGTGGGCGGTTTGGTTTTTTTCCTGTCGTAAATTTCCATTGTGGTCCTACTGTTGAGGTATTTTGATGGTCCCAGGCGATAATCTTCCAGTAATAAAGTGTGGAATAATTCATTGATCCTGGATCGTACATTGTTCCAGTCTGATTGACAGCTACTTTTTTCGGGGGGCTTGTAGTTCCAAAGAAGACGTCATACGTGACTGTATCATTATCAGGGTCTCCACCAGTCCAGTTTAAATCCGCAGATGCAGAGATATTAGTCGAGCCATTCGCTGGAAACGGGTTGCTTGGGGTGTTAGGTGGGGCATTTGGTTTTGTGGTAAATTCCCATTGTGGTCCTACTGTTGAAGCACTATGATTGTCCCAGGCGATAATCTTCCAATAATAATGTGTAGTATGGTTTAGAGCTCCAGGTTGATAGAGGAGAGCTGATTGATTGGTTACTTTTTTTGAAGGAGGACTTGTGGTGCCGAAATAGACGTCATAGGTGACGGTATTGTTATCAGGGTCTCCACCTGTCCAGCTGAAACTTGCATGAGTAGAAATGTTTGTCGAACCATTTGCTGGTACGGGATTGTTGGGTTTATTTGGTGGATTATTACTTATCGGATTCGCACCCGTTCGTGTTCCTAGGGGGAACGTAAACGTTGCAAACACTAGCGCGATAGCTAGAAAGAGGACACCACCAATGCGTATTACAGAATAATTATTCATTTTTCTACCATTCATGTACATAATATTTTTCCTCCAATTGTACTTTGGATACGTATAGTAGTACCTTTTAAATATATAAGTATTTCTATAAAAAATTCGTGCGAATGTTGCTACAGAGGGTATTTTTTAAAAAAAAGGATGTTCTAGAGGATAATTTGATACACTATACAAAGATTTTATACCTATAAAAGGATAACCGCTTGGAATGGATGGAAAACTCGCTGTTGTACTTATCTTTCTTGCATCTTCTCTAGTAACAATCTACCTTATTCTCAGGAGACGATATCTGTA
>CAYGVY010000289.1:0-2149 GCA_964353435.1 uncultured Thermoplasmatales archaeon
ATAAGAAATCTGCTCGAGTGGTCGGAGAAGTGCTCGGTAAGTACCACCCGCATGGCGACCAAGCGGTGTACGATTCATTAGTAAGAATGGCTCAGGATTTCTCCTTACGATATCCATTGATTGCTGGTCAAGGTAATTTTGGTTCAGTCGATGGTGATTCCGCTGCTGCCATGAGATATACAGAAACAAAAATGGCCAAGATCACCAAACTGATGTTGCAGGATATCGAGAAAGAAACAGTGGAATGGCGTGATAATTTTGATGGTACCTTAAAAGAACCTGAGGTTCTTCCAGCGATTTTACCGAATCTTCTTGTGAATGGATCGTCCGGTATCGCGGTTGGTATGGCCACGAACATGGCGCCTCATAACATCTGTGAGGTGATAGATGGTACTATCCGGATGATTGACGCTCCTGAGACATCGACTGCGGAGTTAATGGAGATTATTAAAGGACCTGATTTTCCCACGGGTGGAATTATCTATGGTCGTGGTGGGATCCTGTCTGCATATTCCACAGGACGAGGCTCACTTGTGGTCCGTGCGAAAACCTCAATTGAGGAAGGCGAACAAAAAAATAAAATCATTGTTCATGAGCTGCCGTACCAGGTGAATAAATCTGTTCTTCTGCAAACAATCGCAGAGCTTGTCAAAGAGAAGAAAATTGAGGGTATTTCTGATCTTCGCGATGAAAGTGATCGAAAAGGCATGCGTATTGTCATTGAGTTGAAACGTGACGCTATCGATGATGTTGTGTTGAATCAATTGTTTGAACATACTGAGTTACAATCTTCATTTGGTGTGCTGAATCTTGCGATTGTCAAAGGTGAGCCAAAGGTTCTGATGCTGAAAGAAATTCTTCAGCATTACATTGAATATAGAATAGAAATTATTACGCGACGTACCACCTATGATCTGAAGAAAGCGAAAGAAAAAATGCACATCCTTGAAGGCCTCATGATTGCCTTACGAAACATCGATGAAGTCATTAAGATCATCCGACAGAGCAAAGAAGTTGAAGAAGCCAAAAATCGACTGATAACGCGCTTTAAACTTTCTGAGATTCAAGCAAAAGCCATCCTTGATATGAGGCTGCAGAAACTCACGGGTATGGAAATCGAGGCTGTTGAAAAAGAATACAAAGAAACCAAACAACTGATTGAACAACTCGAAGCCATCCTTGCAGACAAGCAAAAGATCCTTGCTGAAATCAAACGAGAGTTACTCGAGATTAAAGAAAAATTTGGGGACGCGCGACGCACCCAGATCGTGGAAGGAGACGCAGGCATCGACATAGAAGATCTCATACCTGTCCAGGAAGTCGTTGTAACCATTACAAAAGACGGTTATATTAAACGTATTCCGACGGAAACATATCATACACAACATCGTGGCGGGAAAGGACTTATTGGTGTACGGCCAAAAGAAGAAGATTTCGTAGTTGATTCGTTTATCACCAGCACCCATGATTATCTGATGTTTTTCACGAATCACGGGCGGGTTTACTGGATGAAAGGCTATAAGATCCCTGAAGGAGACCGCCATGCAAAAGGAAAAGCCATCATCAACTTACTCCCACGACTTGAAGAAGGAGAAAAAATTGAAACCGCGGTTCCTATCCATGAGTTTGATGATAAACATTTCTTGATTTTTACAACAAAACAAGGTACGATTAAAAAGACGGTGTTGTCTGCGTATGGTAATATCCGGGTGAATGGGATCATTGCCATAAAACTTGAGGAAGGCGATGAACTCATGGGCGTGGAACTCTCCGATGGAACCAAGACCGTGATGATCGCAACCGCTGGTGGTCAGGCCTGCAGGTTTAATGAAAAGGAACTCAGGCCGATGGGACGGGCAACCAAGGGCGTGATTGGTATCCGACTTAAGAACAAGAAGGATGCGGTGGTCGCTTTGACCGTGGTGGATATCACAGGTTCGTTGTTTACGATTACAGAAAACGGTTTTGGGAAACGATCCCCAATTGATGAATACCGGATGACTCATCGGGGAAGCAAAGGAGTACGAACAATTGTTACCAACGAGCGAAACGGGAACGTGGTGTTCGTTAGTCAGGTCACTGATGAAAACGAGCTGATTATTACAACTGAGCATGGAATGACCGTACGAATAGCGGTACGGGACATCAG
>CAYGVY010000290.1:0-2140 GCA_964353435.1 uncultured Thermoplasmatales archaeon
AGATAGACTTGTTTTAATGCGGTCATACACCCGATTCGGCAGCACCAGGTACACTGGGTCTCATCACGAGAGCCGACACAGAGAATGAAGGTGACACTCTTTGGTTTCTGCTGGTTTGATGGTCGCAAGATTTCCCCTTTGGTTGGTCCTGAGGAGCTGATCAATCGTTCCATTTCCAAGGTGGTAATAACATCTGGAGAAGTGGCGTAACCATACTCGTAGACCGCGGTGGGGTCCATGACGTCATACCCGGTTGCAACCACGATAGCACCGACCTTGCGTTCCACTATTTCTTCTTTCTGATCAAAGTTAATGGCACCTTGTGCACATGCTTTTTTACAGAGAGGTTCATCCCCGCATTTTCCTTTCGTTAAAAACAGACATTTCTTGTCGTCAATAACGTATTTCAATGGTACTGCTTGAGGGAACGGCATGTAGGCTGCGCCTCGTTTTCCCATCCCTTGATTAAATTCACTGACAATTCGATCTTTGAGTCGACAAGCAGTGGCACAATCACCACATCCTGTACACTTATCAACATCAACATATCGTGGTTTCTTCCTTATTTTCACCGTGTAATTCCCGATGCTTCCTTCGATACTGGCAACTTCTGAGTAACTCAATAGTTCGATGTTCTCATGGTTTGCAACTTCCATCATCTTAGGAGTAAGAATACATGAGGAACAATCAAGGGTTGGGAAGGTTTTATCCAGCTGTGCCATATGCCCACCGATGCTAGGGTCTCGTTCTACAAGGTGGACTTTGAATCCATCGTTGGCAAGATCAAGGGATGTCTGAATCCCTGCAATACCGCCACCGATCACCAGAGCTTCTGGAATCACTTTTAGTGTTGAGGGTTTCAACGGTTCAAGTGAGATTGCTTTGGACACCGCACTGCGAACCAGATACTTCGCTTTCTCTGTTGCTTGTTCTTTGTTGCTATGTGCCCAGGAGCACTGCTCACGAATATTAGAAATCTCGACTCTATAGGGGTTCACACCGCCGTCATTTGCAACCCGCCTAAAAGTATGTTCATGCATACGAGGAGAACATGACGCGATTACAACGCCATCAAGCTTGAATTCTTTAATCGTGTCTTTGATCAGTGTTGCACCTACATCAGAACACATATATTTGTAGTGTTTTGCGATTACCACGCCGTTCAGATGACTTGCGTACTCGGAAAGTGCTTCGACGTCAACGGTTTGTGCGATGTTGATTCCACAATGACAGACAAACACGCCGATGCGACGCATTTATTTCACCTCTCCAAGTTGGAGTTTTTCTACAGGACTAAGATTGAGTTCAAGTCCGAGTTTCTCGCCAGTAATCCCCATCGCTAATCCGAGTAACTGCGTCAGATATAACACGGGAACATCGAGTTTTGCAGCCACGGTCTCCCCTGCTTTGATTTGTCTGCTATCAAACATCTTATGACACCACGGACAGACATCAACCATCCCTTGGATTCCTTGTTCTTGTATCGCTTGGAGTTTCTGCCCTGTTTTTGTCAACGCAGACTCAGGCAGATTCGCAAGCAAGGGCGCACCACAGCAATCAAGTTTCTGAGGATAACCAACGGGTTCGGCACCCAGTGCCTTCAAGATTGCTTCGATTTTCTGCGGGTTTTCGGAATCATCAGGACTACCGATTTCACTAGGCCGAATTATATGACACCCGTAATGTGCTGCGATCTTTAACCCGTTCAATGGTTTTTTCACATGTTCCTTTATCTTTTCGATCCCCACTTGATCATATAGCAGGTCAACCGTATGAATAACCTGTCTTTTCATGGTATATTGTAAACCCTCAGCAGCAAGCATGCCGTTTATTCGTTCTTTCATCGCTGGATTTTCTTCAAGGATGTGCTGACATTCAGAAAGCGCGAGATGACACATCGCACAGGGAGCAAAAACGTCCAGATGATGTTTCTCAGCGATCGCTAGGTTCCTTGCAGAAAGATACACGGTAAGAAGTTGATTAACACTTTTCATGGGTTCTCCGCAGCATGAAAAACCCTCCACATCAACAAGTTCAACACCTAACAAGGGGAGCGTTTCTCTAATCGAGAGCTCGTAGGCATACTGCTCTGTTGGCATCAGACAACCGGGAAACAACGCATATTTCTTTTTCATCGTGC
>CAYGVY010000291.1:0-2133 GCA_964353435.1 uncultured Thermoplasmatales archaeon
GGAATTTCAAGTGTTGATGATTTCTTTCCATCATACTGACTTATTGTGCTCCTGACTGGTACAACACCAGTTGCTATCATCAGCATACAAACAAAAATTCCTACAATTTTATTTTTCATGTTTTTATTCCTCCCCTGATTATCAGGTCACGGTTTGTTATCCTGTGGTTTCATTTAAATGTTTTGATAAAATAAAAATTGTAAGAGTATTCGTATCTTAATATCTGTCGTTATTATTGGAAATAGTTAACCGTTCAGAATTATATAAAACGCATTGATAAAGTTATAATATGTTTTGTTCATACCTTATTTATATTTGGATCGTGTAATAATGAAAAAGATGGGAGTGATATATGGCATGATTGTTATGCTGTTGGTACTAGATTCTTCTTGTTTTGCATCCGGTAACACTCAGCCAACTAATGAACATAATTTTGTACAGACTCTTCAAGTAACGTCACCTGCTAACTGGACGATTATGTACTACATGTGTGGTGACGTCAAGAACATGAGTGATTGGATTGATCCGTTGATTGAAAATCTTACGAAGATCAGATCAACCTCAGATATGAATATAGTCGTATTAAACGATGGGGCTGAACTTGGAGATGTCCAACTCTTTTATATAAATATTTTAGGTAAAAAAATTCAAATAGCTCAACAATTTGGTTGGCCAAGTGAGGTGGATACAAGTGATGCAAACACCCTTGAGCTCTTCTGTATACAGATGATGAAAGCGTTTCCAGCAAAATATTACTGTCTTATTCCGATTGCGTCTGGTGGTACTGGATGGCAGCTTTTTTGTATGCATGATAGTCATGGTGGTGATGTTGGAGTTTCAATTCCTGTTTTTGCGAATATGTTGCATAACATTGTTCGAGAAACACATCATGACATTGATGTTATTTTTACCTCTTGTGCGATGAATATGATTGAGGTAGCCTATGAGTTTTCACCTTCTGTCAATTATATTGTGGGAACACAAGATTGCCTCTCAAGACAATACCTGGTTCAAAGGTTCTATGAGTCTGTAGGGGATCTTAGAAATGATACAAGGATGACACCTGAGCAATTTACGAAAAAAGCACCGGAACGTCTCATCCCTCTATCATTTTATTATGAGGAATCGTATCGAGGTTGCTTACCGTTAGTTAATAGGGTGTTTAACAGACTTCCTTTTATGGGTCTTCATACGGTGACCTATCATGATTCTACTGCTGTTGTTAATCTGAGTAACATTGATCATCTCGCAAGCGCGGTTTCTAATCTTTCTCAATTTCTGATGCTCAACGAACAGGATATGATTATGAAAAAAGCTGTATCTGGGGCACGAAGTGAGGTATGTACGCTTGGAAAATGTTTAACGAATAATAAATTGTTTAGGGTTATTAATAGAAGGTGGAATTTTGAATGTACCGCCTCAGATAGGTTTATTGATATGTATGATTTTGTTCTTCTTTTAAAAAATAATACACAGAATGATTTTTTAAGAACTCTTTGTAATGATGTGATGTCTTCGTTTAATATGACTATACCGGCATTGAAGAAAGTACCAGAAGTTCACTGTCATGGGTTAAGTATTTATTTCCCGTCGAAAAGAATGAATTATAATCGATTCCCTTTAAGTGGCACGCTGCCGTGTCCCTATGAGGGTCTATTGTTTTCACAAGATACCTACTGGGATGATTTTATAAAGGGATATTTCGGTTTGAGCTGAACATTGCACAGAAGGGAAAGCGATCTGATCAGTAACCCTTTTAAAATTTGTTACTTCTTGAATTCTGCTAGGATTTTACCCATTTGAAAAAAATATTTCAAGGTAATGGAGATGGAGTTTTTGTATCAGGGAACATTTTTTTTACCGATTTCACGGATTATTTTTTTCCTTTCTGAAAATGTAGGTTTGATGTTGTTCTTTTCAGGAGTCATTTAAATGTTTGGAAAAAATAAAAATTAAGAAACAGAAGCATTGACACGGGTTTAACGAATGTTTTTTGTGCGCATCAAAATGATAAAAAGAAAAAAGATGGGGGATTCCTTTAGCATCCCATCAGGTGCCGTAGTATAGGAAAAGCGTGTGGGAATCGCTGGAATAACCAATCAAGGAATTGTGGTATTGGTTTGTTATAAGAGC
>CAYGVY010000292.1:0-2132 GCA_964353435.1 uncultured Thermoplasmatales archaeon
TGACCCATCTCTGTTGTGAAACCACAGCACGGGATGCGTTCATGAGAAATTATGATGTGTTCTTCGTTACCGACGCCACCGCATCAGATAAACAGCAGTTACATGCAGCGAGTTTGCGAACACTCTCCGATGGTTTTGCCACCTTGGTGACCACTAATGAGGTAATCTCATGGATCAAACAAATGAAGTAACCATAGTTGGTGTTGGTCCTGCAGGGATAGCTGCAGCGATATACCTCCAAAGAGCAGAGTTACATCCAATTCTTATAGAGAAAAACGAGCCAGGAGGTCTTCTCAGACACGCTTATCTTGTAGAAAACTATCCTGGTTTCCCTGGTGGTATTAGGGGATGTACATTGGCAGAACAGTTTGTTAAGCAACTTCACATGGTGGGTGTATCAATCACGAAATCAGGAGTAACACATGTTCATCATCATGATGACAAATTCCATATTGAAACAGATCAAGGTTGTTTAGTTTCGTCTACGATTATTATTTCTACAGGAACCATCCCAAGAAAGTTAGAAATTCCTGGTTCTGCGTCAATCGAAGGTACACGACTCTTCTATGAACCACGATCAATCCCATTAAAAGAAAAAGGAGTAAAAAAACGAATCCTAGTTATTGGTGGAGGGGACATCGCATTTGACTACACATTGACTTTGTTGAATTTGGGACATAAGGTAACTATCATATCCCGATCAAAACCGATGTGTTTACCGCTTCTTTATGAACGAGTCATAAAAAATGGGGCTACCATTCACACCATGTGTGTTCCTGAGGAAATTGTAGAGCATCGCGAGAATATTCTTCTTAGATGTCGATGGAATGAACATATCGAAGAGCTGGCTTTTAATTTCATTGTTGTAGCCTGTGGAAGAACCCCTAACACATCGTTTCTTTCTCCAACATTAAAAAAATGCTTCGATACCGCCTTAGATTTTCCTAAAAGATCTCTTCCAGGATTGTATTTTGCTGGAGATGTTGTCCGTGGAACATATCGCCAGGTAGGAATTGCTGTTGGTGATGGAATCCATGCGGCAATGATGGTGGAACATTATTTAAGAAAACGACCGGTGAAATCATGAAGATTCTTGCCGAGTACGGACGAGATGATCTCGCAAAAGTCTATGTTGCACAAATGCGAGAAGATAAATCATGGAAAACAAACCACCCTAGATATCTCGTCGAATTTGTTGAATCGATTCAACCTCCACTTCCCCGAGCAAAGAAATGGGTGCTGATCGTATCATCCATGTTTGGATGCCCCATTCAATGCAAATTGTGTGACGCAGGTGGTGATTTTTCAGGTTGTCTGAATACTGAGGAACTTCTTACACAAATTGATTACATGGTACGTCGGAGATATCGAGACGGAAAACCGGTAACAGAAAAATTCAAAATTCAATTTGCTCGGATGGGCGAACCCTCGTTAAATCCTAGTGTGCTTAAGGCACTGGAGCAACTAGTGAAATGCTATGATACATCAAGATTGCATATCTCGGTTTCGTCTATTGCCCCTGACACCGTTGCTGCACGAAGGTTTTTTGACAAACTTCTGAGGATAAAAAATAGATATTATCCTCAAGGGAGATTTCAACTGCAATTCTCGATTCATACGACCGATGAGCAGAAACGAGATGAGCTAATCCCCGTTAAAAAATGGTCGTTTAATGAGATAGCTGCTTATGGTGAATGTTTTTCTATACCACAACAAAATGATCGAAAAATCACTCTCAATTTCGCACCGATAGTCGGGTATCCTATAGACGTTGACTCTATACGCACCTTTTTCGACCCAGAGAGATTTCTCATAAAACTTACCCCAGTGAATCCGACCTTCCGATCAAAAGAAGCGTCGCTGGTCTCAGCAGTTAATCCATACGACGGTACTACTTCTGAAGATCTTATTACTTTGTTCAGGAAGAGAGGTTATGAAGTTATTCTAAGTATCGGTGCTCTTGAGGAGAATCAAATCGGCAGTAACTGTGGTCAGTTTATTCAGCGAGCTCATGGTACATATAATCGACCTGATCATAGCTATGATCTTGAGAGATATTCCATAAAGTCATCTGAATGTAAAAAATAATTTTTCATTAAAATTTTATTTTTTCTCCTTTTGAGTATATAAAG
>CAYGVY010000293.1:0-2131 GCA_964353435.1 uncultured Thermoplasmatales archaeon
TAGTCACAGACTTGTCTGGATCCAATGTTGTGATTTGTCCTGATTTTTCACCACCGATAAATACAGTACCGTCTGTTACAATGCTCCAGTCTACATTCTTCGCAGCTGCAGTGCCGATATTTTTAATCACAGCACTTACTCCAATACCACCAGAGAAAGATTCAATTTGCAGAATCGATGTTGCACTTCCACTGTTATAATAGATATCCTTATTTCCATTTCTATTATCCGTCCATAATAGGTCATTATAAGAATCAATCTCTGCTGTTGCATATTCCATTTCTACCGAACCATCTTGTTCATTGATTTGTGCTGGTTCACTCCACGAGGCTCCACCATCTTTAGTCACTTTAGTAAAGATATTTCCATTAGAAACATATGCAATGGTTGCTTCGGTCCCAGAGGCAGTTATTGTTGGGTACATTCCATTTGATGCAACTGTAATTTGATTCCAATTTACACCATTATCACTGGAATAATAGCAAACTATTGCATCACCTGCTTCGCATGTTAAATACACATGTTGATTTGAAGCAGCTACATCAGGATGTTCGTTACTTTCTTCACCGCCAAATGTTTTCCATACTGGCTCTGGCCCCCAATTTGCATAATCAGCAGCTAAATAGTCTTCTAAATACCCTGTTGCTAAAAGAATATCTATTGCACCTGATGTGTCATTGTGGTATTCCCAGACTGAATACATTTTTCCCTTGCTATTATCGATATCAACAGCAGAATTGATCGAACGAGTTCCTGCTTCGTTCCATGCCCAAATCCATCCATTATTTAACGTTTCACCATTTGCAAAAAAGAATGTTGCTGCATCAACAAAATCAGATCCACTTACCGATCCGACCATCCAACCATAATATTCAGCAGCGTTTGGTATATCAGGGAATTCATATCCGGCTACTTCAAGATTTTTAAAATCATCGTAGTTAAAACTCGACCAATCCCAAGAAGCACCATTCCATGTTCCAGTGTCGAGTGGATCAGGCATAATAACACGCCACTGCTCAGAAGTACTAGGATCAGGTTGAAATGTTGCAACAATACCATCACCGAGTGAATCCACTGAAATATAATCTATATATCCAATTTCTGGGTTAAGACCACTCGGGCTTTCCCATGTTTTTCCATTATCCGCCGAATAGATAAAATTAATTGATGATTCAAAAATACTTGGTTGTAAGGTATATCCACCCCACAACAAACCGCTTCCATACCTTGTGATCGCGGGATGAATCTCATTATCAGTTGTAGAAACAACTGGGATATCCATTGGTAAAACTGTTCGTTTTATCGCTAATGGGACAGTAATTTCATTCTTTTGAGCGGATTGAGGTACTGGGGTACTATCCCAGGTTTTAACATTAATTTTACTTGTTTGTGTTATTACTTTATTTTCATTTATCTGTGGTTCTTGTCTGATAGCACTTGCGGTAGAGAGTATCAACAGCCCTGCAATAACCAATGTTATTGTTTCCAAATAGATTGCTTTTTTTATGCTTTTCATTCTATTTCACCTCTATCATAGGGGAAACGGAAAAAAAATTGTTATTTCCTGTTCTTTCTACAAGAAAAATTAATATCTAGAGTGTACTGACTCATTATCTGAATCTTTCTTGTCATATATTCCCCCTAAGTTTCTTTATATTATATTACCAATATTTAGTTGTTTGTTTTATCATTAATATAGGGCTATTGGTATTTAAATTTTGGGGTTAATTTTTTGGACATTGTCAAAATAAGAAGCTCCATGTCTTAAAAAGAACCACATAACACAAACACCAGCGTTCAATGGAGGTGTTTGTGCTGTGAAACGGGAACCGTTTTAGTCGATGTTTCAATGGTGAATGCCATTGTTCTACTGCGTTTCGTTTACCGAGGGTTACATGTTTATAGGGCGTACCAAGATGTTGTAACGCCTAGGGATACCAAGATCCCATTGGGTTCTACGAAGTAAAATCATTCCTGTATAATAGCTCAAACACCCTGCTTGTGGAATATCAGGTCATCACAAAGATGCTGATTATAACATTGTTAAAAAAAGGTTGAGCGCCCCGGCTGGGATTCGAACCCAAGTCGAAGCCTCGACAGGGCTTCATGATAGGCCACTACACTACCGGGG
>CAYGVY010000294.1:0-2130 GCA_964353435.1 uncultured Thermoplasmatales archaeon
CGATCTATCCAGAGTTAACAAATAAACAGCGTCAGTACATCGTCGATCATATCAAAAAATTCGTTCATAAATAATGTCTTTTTCTTCAGATAGGTTACTGTTTGTTCAAGGTTTTCATATACGCTGAAACCCCGGATTTGAGTTCATCGTTATTCAGTGCGAAATCAATAATTGCTTGGATGTAACCGAGTTTGTCACCGATGTCATAGCGTTTTCCCTTGAATGCGCAGGCGTATACCTTTTGAGATTCACAGAGGAGATTAATAGAGTCAGCAATTTGAAGTTCGTTATTGACACCAGGCTGTGTGCGTTTCATAGCATCAAAGATCTCCGGGGTGAACACGTATCGTCCGACTGCAGCCAGTGTTGATGGTGCTTCTTCTATTTTTGGTTTTTCGACGATGTGTTCAACTTGATACAGTTCATTGGTACTTGGGATTATTTTAGTTGCTTTCACGGCCCCGTACCTGTTGATTTTTTCTCGTGGGACGTCTTGGACCGCGATGACAGAAGAGTGGTACGTGGTGTAGACATCGATGAGTTGCTTGGTGCAGGGTGTCTCAGAAATGATGATGTCGTCTCCTAAAAGGACGGCGAAGGGTTCATTACCGATGTGTTTTTCTGCGGCAAGGATAGCATCTGGTAATCCTTTTGGGTCTTTCTGTCTGATGTAATGTACGTTGGCCATGGAGGAAATCTCTTTTATTGTTTTCAAGAGATCATCTTTTTTATTTTTTTTAAGATGCATTTCCATTTCTGGTGATTCATCAAAATAATCTTCGACTGCGCGTTTTCCTCGCCCGGTGATGATGATGATGTCGTCCAGGCCTGCTTCGACTGCTTCTTTGACGACGTAGTGGATGGCTGGTGTGTCAATGATCGGGAGCATTTCTTTTGGCATTGATTTTGTCACTGGGAGAAATCTGGTTCCCAGTCCTGCTGCGGGGATCACTGCTTTTTTTATGTTCATGCTACCAACATACTCCTTCATAGATTTTTGCGTTTTTTGTTTGTTCAAGTCTTCTTCCATCGATAACGATTTTTCCCTGGTAATCTAAGGTGGTGAATTCCTTCCATTTTGTAGTGATGAGGATTGCGTCTGCGGAAAGGACTTCAGAGGCTGTGGAGCAATAGTCTATCGTTGGGTAGAGTGTTTTAAAATTATTCATTGCTTGGGGGTCGTAGGCTTTGATATGCGCCCCGTTTCTGAGCAGTTCTTTGATGATTGGTATCGCCTTGCTGTCTCTGATGTCATCGGTGTTTGGTTTGAAGGCAAGTCCGAGGACGCCGATGGTTTTTCCTTTTAGTTTAGGGATGTGTTTCTTAAGGATTTCGACGAGCCGGAGTGGTTGATCTGTATTGACCGCTTTGGTGCTTTCAATGATTCTGGTATGTTCTTTGATTTCTTTTGCCCAGGCGATGAGGGCATCAACGTCCTTGGGGAAACAGGAGCCGCCCCAGCCTATTCCTGAGTCTAGGAATGGTCTGCCGATTCGTTTATCAAGTCCCATCCCTGTAGCAACGTCGTAGGTGTCAATACCGAGTTTTTTACAGAGGTTTCCGATTTCGTTAATGAATGATATTTTTGTGGCAAGGAATGCGTTGCTTGCATATTTAATCATCTCTGCTGCAGACAACGATGTCTCTACGATGGGGCAGGAGAAGTTCTTGTAGATTTCTCGTAGGGTAATTCTGCTTCTTTCGTCGTTGGAGCCGATAACAATACGGTCTGGTTCTAGGAAGTCTTTTATCGCGACTCCTTCTTTGAGGAACTCTGGGTTCATGGCTAGTCCAATGTCTATTCCGACTTTTTTACCTGAGTATTGTTCGAGAAGAGGTAAGACGATGTTGTGTGTGGTTCCGGGGAGCACAGTGCTTTTCACGACGACGAGATGCCAAGAATTTTTTTTCTTCAGGATAGTTGCTATCTGTTTTATTGATTCTTTCAGATATGATAAATCGATGGTGCCGTTTTTCAAGGACGGTGTACCCACGCAGAGGAATGTGATATCGCTTTTTTGCAGGGCACATGAATAATCGGCGGTTGCCTCAATCTTATCTTTATATGTGAGAAGCAGTCTGTCCAATCCTTGTTCGTAAAGAGTGGAAATACCTTGGTTTATCTTTCAT
>CAYGVY010000295.1:0-2118 GCA_964353435.1 uncultured Thermoplasmatales archaeon
GCTGATGAGTTTGAAGAGAGAAACCTCTAGAGCATCCAACCTTTTCGTTTCCTTGTTTTTCATTGCAAAAGTTCATCAACCTTAAAAACACGTTGTTGATACCGATTTTTATGACAGATCTGCTCTTTGAAGAAAGTGCATTGGTGTTAACCGGTATTTTTGTCACCTTCATTTCTAGTTCTCTTTATACGATTAATGCACATGGGTTTGTAGCTAGGGGGAAGTATCGAAAAAAGGAAGAAGCAATCCTCATCTTTCTTGGTGCTACCGTCTTTTTAGGACTCTTAACACCACTTATCCATGAAGTATCAAAGCTGACCATAACAATAGTACCGGTTACATCTATTGTTGGCATCGTGCTTATTGGGACCAATTTTGTTCTTCACTATAGTATTCCAAGCTGGAAGCAGACCTCGACTAAATCACTTCTCATTTATCTTTTAGGAATTTTTTTGGTGGTATTAGGTTTCCTTATTAGTATCTATTTTTAGTGTAATGTATCAACTGTTGATTTAATGATGCAGTGTACAAAGAAAAATTTTTTTACAGAGTGTTTTGAATAATGCAAATCGGTAACGATTGTACAACATAAGTTAAATAGTATATTTTCCACAGTATAATATTGTATGAATACATCCAGTGAGGTATAAATATGGATCAACTATTACAATTTGTCCTTGGAGTTATCCTCGCAATTTTTCTTCATGAATTAACGCACCTCCTTACACTCATATACTATAAAATTCCATTTAAGGCAATTGTTTTAACCAAATGGTCTGCAATTGGATTTCTTGTGGATAACGAAACCTACGTGGCAGATAATAAGAAATTACTTTTTCTTTATTTTTCACCAATCGTATGGTGTTTTGTGTATTTCATAAATCCAAATGAGCCTTTTTTCTTAATGTTCCCCGTGGTTAATATTTTTGGGGGCATGGGAGATTTTTACAGCTTTTTTCGACTCATTATCATTCCGCCTGAAAAAAGAATCGAGATGGCTAACAATAGTGATGAGAAGGTACTGAAAAAAATTATTTGGAGAAAAGACATTTCTCTTAACAACAAACTCTTTAATGGGAGATAAGTATCTTTCTTTAAATTGTCTTTTTTTTCTTTTGTTACTTCCACTGTCTCTTTATTATCACTATATCATATTATTACTACTAAATAGTACAAAGACGAGGCTACGGTGATCCTTCAAGAGTGATCTTTCGCTTGAAGAGAGAATCCGCAATATTTACATTCTGTCCATCAGGGGTTAAACCCGGTGGTGGTTGTTTTCCTTCTTCTTTTATTTTATATCGTGCACATCGAACATTATTATCCTTTGATAAACAATAGTGATATGTTGGTTTTGTGACGAATGCATAGATAGTTTCATCTTGATTTAATAATTTGAAAAATTCAGGGATGTCATCAGGGAACATGTTCAAACAGGAATCGAGATACTTGCATCGAAAGTCACTGCGGAGGATATTATAGACGAGACATTTTTGATATCCCTCTGATTCACATGAAGAGAAATCTTTGTATTGAATAATCGCCGGATACGTTTTTATACAATCTCTGGTAAAATCGACGAAATACGGGCAACTCATGATCACTCACTACCTATAAAAATTGTATCATCTGTAACAATAAAAATGTTTTGGATGAATATCAGAGATAATTTTTTTGATTGGAGGTTATTTGTGTTATAAAAATCCGTTCACATCCTTCAATTGTAAGGACGTACGAAGATATCCTGATTCATGTAATCTTTGAAAAACCAGGTTGAACTGACCTTAAAACAATCAAAGACATTAGCTTGTGAGGCATACAGATATTTTCGTTTTAATGAATGATTATTACTATAAATTCTTTCGTTTTGTATAAATATCCAATCAATATTTTATTTCGGATCTCTAGTTTTCCTAATCGTGTCGTTCATCCCGATGAATCTTGCTGGTGGATTTTTTATGTTTAGCTTGAGAAAAATAATAAAAAAAAAGTGAATGAAAGTTCTATTAAATATATAGGTAAGGGTAAAATAGAAGCTGTTTGCCATAATTTTTACAGAGAATTTTTGAATTTTCTCTGAGAGAGGTCCATGGGCCTGTTGCGATTTGAACGCAAGTC
>CAYGVY010000296.1:0-2108 GCA_964353435.1 uncultured Thermoplasmatales archaeon
TTTAGAAACAGAAGCATTGACACGGTTTTCAATAGTTGTTTTGTGCTAATCAATGTAAAAAAAGAAAAGAAAAAAAAGAGGGGGATTCTTAATACCCTAATAGCTGTCGTAGTATTGGAAACGCATTGGGGAATCGCTCGAACAATAACTCCAAGAACTGTAGTATCGGCCTGTTATACGAATAAGGCATGGTTACCGGTAGTGAACTCCAGTCGCTAAGAGCATCAGAACTATCTTTAGCTTGTGCACGAATCGTAAACTGCCCTTGTTGTTCCCAACTATGAGAAATAGTTAATTCTTCTCCAGATGCAAGTGGCCCATGCCATTGAGCTTCTGCGCATCCTTCACAGAACTCAACGTAGATGTATACCTCATCACCATTAGAATCAACAGCGGAAAATGTGTAATCATAAGAGTTGCCTACTTTCCCATTTTGTGTTCCACTAATTGATGGTGCTGAAGGTGCGTTATTCCCCGAGGCGGTAGCAACTACAGTCAATGGTTCTGACCAGCCGGTGTATTCCCAATCATCCATAATAGCTAGGAAAAGGGTAACATTTTTATTTTGAAATCGTGCTCTTGTTTGTACTTGGTAGCTACCAGGTTCTGACCATTGATGTTCAGATCTCACTCGCTCATTATTGTTGTAAGGACCGATCCATTCAGAGAAATTACCATCGCCCCAAGAAAATTGATAATAGAGCCCGTTATGATTTTGATGCATATTCATTATTCTCGTACTGTACTCATGCCTACTTCTGTTTCTCACTTGATTTTGTCCCTCTGGTTTCTCTGGAGGATCACAATCACAATCATTCGTTGTAAAAGTCCAAATTGGACCACTCGTCTGAGCCTGGCTTTGATCTCGGGCGACAACCTTCCAATAATATTGAGTGTTGTTTACAAGAACACCAGGATAATAATTAGGCATCTGAAGATTGGCTACTAACAGTCCAGGTTCAGAGGCTGTTCCAAAATACAGATCATACACTGCTTTATCACCAGGATCAGGGTCCCCGCCAGTCCAGCTTAAATGAGTTTTTATTCCAATATCAACCGCTCCATCATTTGGATGAGGGTCACTTGGAATATTTGGTGGGTTATTCAACATCGTCTCTGCAAACGCAGGAATACCAGCTGCTCCTATAATAAAACATATCAAACACACTATTATAGTTGTTTTCATTTTTCTTCTACCCCCGTTTATTAACATTAGTTAATCACATCCTATTTATATAATTTTATATTAAGTTCTTATCGTCTCAAGAATTACCAACCAGACCCATCAGGTATTCCATCACCTGAGTTGGGAGCCGGGCCACTATGTCCATTTCCTGAATCACCTTCGCCATTTGGTCCATTGGACGAATCAAATCCGCTGCCATCTGAAATACAATCACCTGAGTTAGGTGCAGGTCCGGTACCAGCTGCTATCGTGTTTCCAGCAATTCCAACTATCACTACTAATAAACACGCTACTATTACTAGGGTTTTTCTTTTCATTGATATCACCTTGAATATCCTTATTGATTTTTGTTACTTAAATAGATTCTTGGAAATTTATCGAATATTTTAGTTACGCTCATCGTTGAATTTAGACAATGCAGTAAACACATTTGAAAAAACATCAATGATCTAAACAAATGATTTGAACCTACAATTAGGTTAATCAATGCTTAAATTTTTATAGCGATTTTTGAACCTTTTTCATCTTTAGATATAATCCTAACAACTCATTATAAAGATATGTTTAGCATCTGTGAATTTATACACGTGAGTTCCAAATTCCGACAGGATTATCCTGTCCAGAAACTTTTATATAAGATTATCGAAGAAGCATTAGCAGAACATTTGAAATAAAAAACGACACAATCATTTATTTTATCTATCTTCGAAAAACTTCCAATAATTTATTAATATAATACCACCCCCTAATAAGAATAGAAAAGAAAAAAAACAACTAAAAAAAAAATATGAAATGTAGGAGACAGAAACTATGAAATGGAAAATAAGTATCTTAGCAATCGCAGCCTTACTCCTTTTCACAGGAGTTATCGTAGCTGCAGAAAAACAGGCAGGAAACTACCAAAACCAAGAGGAAAAAACCC
>CAYGVY010000297.1:0-2082 GCA_964353435.1 uncultured Thermoplasmatales archaeon
GGTTGTAAATCAACAATCGTATTTACCAATACACTCGGGGTAGTAAATCCAATGACGCCCCGAATGCCATGCTCAGGGTACAATTCTCCTGAAACATCGGTGCGTGTCCCTATACCAGAAAAACATGCAATCGTGTTTACTAACAGAACGATGAGATCTTCGTCATTGAGTACTGGTTTTGACATATCACATGAACCATCGATATCTCGTATCACCAGAACACCATAGCAAGAAGAAGTTAAGTTACTTGCATTAAGCGTCCCAAAAAGACCATTGGAAACACTACTACTGAAACACCCGCTTGTATAATTTAATATCACTTTATTTGTCGAATCGGAAAGAGAGAGAATTCCATACGTGAGATCGATATCATCTGATGCTGCAGTGGTGCTCACAAAGAATGCTAACTGCGTGATTGTTGAATTACTGATATAGCCGCTTACATGAGTGACCTTAAGACCACTTGAGATATCCTTCAGTGTTTCTTCACTGGTTTTTATCGCCTGCTGTTGGAGGCTAGTCATCGTCTGAATCATGACTGAAGCAGTGACGCCAGCAACCATGATCATAGCAATAAAGATAATCAATGCACCGATACCGATATCCGCATTGGTATCTGGTATCAATCTTTTGAAAGGCATAGAACTCTTTTTCACCCCCCTCCTAACGTGTTTGCATGGGTGTTAAGAAGTACCCCCACCACACGATACAGAAATACAAAAGAGCATAAAAAACTATGGGTTTTATATTTAAACTGTTTTTAAAAAGGAGAAAAAATAAAAAAAAAGATAATTGGGTGTTAACCACCCAAAGGGTTTATGGTTTTGGTTCTTTAATAGAGGTCGTAGATTGCTTCAGTTAACGATGATGGCACGCGGAATGCAAAGGTCGCAGGGGCACCTTGCTCTGGTATTATCAAACCCTGGATTTTATCTCGTTGCATGAGGCCGCCATTGTCACTGAAACAAAGGGATGTGTTTATGCAAAGCATTACAATATCCCCATGGTTTATAACAGGATTCGTTGGACTTAATGAGCCATCTGCGTCCTGTATTACAAGGATACCAAAATGTTCTTCGTTCATTGCCCAAGACGCATTTTCAAAAACATCTCCTTCGTGATCTGTAATATTGTCGTATTCAAGAGGGTCATAGGTAAGTAATGTCTTTTTCATTCCATCAGTAAGTTCAATTATGGTTTGATTTAGATCAATATCACCAGACCCAGCACGAGCTCGAATAGAAATGGTCATTTTAACGATTAAACCAGTTTTATTTAGTCCTTCGATATCAATAACAGTAAGACCTGTTGATACTTCACGAGTTGTTTCTTGTCCTGTGGCCATCGCTTGAATCTCTAAGCGATTTGCGGTCTGAATCAACACTGAAGCAGCGATAGCAGCAACCAAGACTATCGCAATAAACAAAATCATCGCGCCGATACCCATGTCACCAAGATCATCTTCCTTTAAAATTTTACTAATTTTTTTCATTTTTTTTCATCCTCCTTTAGTAGAGAGCATATACATTTTTTGATGTGGGATATGATGCTGGGGTCATGAATGCATAGACGCCAGCTGCTCCCTCTTCCGGTTGTATCAAGCCCCAGATATCCTTTCTTGTTTCAAGGTCATTGGTAAATATCGCTGAGACATTAATGGTAAGCATCACCTTGCCTCCTTTTTTGATAACAGGGGATTCTAGAGACAACGAATTGCGTGGGTCTTCCAAGACGATTATTCCAAAGGTATCTCCATCCTCAGGATAGAAGTCAAAGTCAAAAAGATCTCCACCAATATCCTCCTGTTCAGTGAATATACCGTTTACACTACCATTATATCTTATAATTACCTTTTTATCTGAGTCTGAGACTTCAACATAGGTTTGGTTAAGATCGATACTGAATGATCCTGCCCGTGGTTGTATTGTAATCGTCATTAAAACAATGTTCGTATCATTACTGCGTCGGTAACCAGTTATTTCAGTGACCGTCAGACCTGTGGATACTTCTGTCATTGTTTCCTTACTTGTTTGCATCGCTTGTGTCTCCAGCCTGTTTGCCGTCTGTATCAAGACGGACGCT
>CAYGVY010000298.1:0-2081 GCA_964353435.1 uncultured Thermoplasmatales archaeon
AACATGCTGTCGTTGAAATACCCGCACATCGTGCACCCCGATGCCAATGCCCAGGAGCATCCGCGTGTCCTCAAAATAATAACGTACGAATCGACAGCCTTGCCATTGAGAACATCTTTTTCTGACCAACACCGAACCGGCTGTCGAGGGTCCTGTGTGCGAGGTGTAAAATCCTTTTTGAATGATTGACAGAAGCTGGTTATCTCGTTCATGTCTTATTATCATTTTTTTTACGTTTGAACAGGAAGACGACGACAACAATAGCAAGGACCAAGACCACAACCTCAAACCCTGGTGTTGACCTCATACTTATAGGATAGGGTAACGCGTAGCTCACCGTGTTTGGCAGTTGTGATTTTCGTAGTAACGCAAGCGTGTAATTCCATTCCACAAGAGGCTCTTCAGTTCCGATATTTTGGTCGTTCGCCGTTGAAAACAGGTAAGATCGTGTATCTTTGACGGTATTAGAGAACTTCTCAGGGATGTTGAGGAAGTAATGACGTGCTTCCGCGTATACCTCGACTGACACAGTGGAATTTGCTGTCCATCCTTTGAACTCCGCGGAGGTCTCATATTTTTCTTTATCGCCTGTCTCCTTTCGATCAACGTTGAGGTCTGACCCATTGTCAATCTTGTAGTATACTTTGAAATTATATTTACTTATCCGGTCGTCTGCCTTTATAGTGATAGCATCCCCGCTCATAATTCCGGTGAAACGAGACGAGATGATCTCAAGAACATCGGTGGCGTAGCTAAATGAGCCGGTGATGGTTATTTTCCTGTTGTTTACATCAGAGACAATAAACGTGTAATTATAGGTGCCTAGCAAATTACTCGGGTTTTCATAGGTGTATCGCAAGATATTGTTTTCATAGGTGAACTCTGGAGTATGCACGGTTCCATTTGGATCGGTGATCAGGAAATTGATTCCTGCTTTGTTAACACCTACATTGTCAACGATGTAGGCTGCGAAGAGGATGGTTCCGCCTGGTTCTTGCATCCCTGGCAACGCAACAACTTCGACATGCGGCGCTTCCCCGTCGTAGAACGGAGGGTTCACCAACACAATTAGGAGGAGTAGCCAGGTGAAAAAATAGGTGGCAAACGCGGTCAACCAGCCTTTTCGTCCAAAATCAGTAAGATCGATATTCAGTTTCAAGAACAGATATTTTATCCAAATCGCGTTCACGACACCAACGAGGAGAACCAACTCCCAGCGGAGAAAGTTCTCACCCATCAACGCCCAGAAACCAAAACAAATCACTGAAATGAGCAGACCAAAGAGAAATGCGATAAAAAGGGTTTTAATGTTCCGTCGTTCTCTTTTAATAAATGCTTCTTCGTCGAACTTCGGTATCTGAAAATCGAATTGTTCTACTTCCTCGGTTCCTTCTTTTCGTCTCTTTGCCATACTGGGCCAGCAAGGAATGCATCCTTAAAAGGTTTTTTCCATGGTTTACTCAGGTTTACAGGAATTCAATTTCTTCCGGAAGTTTCTCAAGATATTTTTTGAATCCCTCTGGCCAGTGCTTTGGATCCAGCCCTTTTTGTGCAAGAAATGCAGTTGTCCACCGCTCAAGACCAATTCCTGAACATCCACTCCACAACTCACTCTTCTGCGCCTTGATATTAAACGCAGAGATGTACTTATCACCAAGAATGCTGAGATTTTGGAACTCCAGCCACTCCGAATCCTTCCGATCTCCGCGGTACGGCATGTATGCCTCAAAGTCAATGGTCCCGGTATCCTGTGTGCTCTCATCACCGATTTTCCCAGCCTGTTGCATGTACCACGGGGTGACCCATGCCATCCGCCATTCCAAATCGAAAATATCGTTAAACACATGTTTGCACCGCTCAAGCATTTTCTCTCTTAACGAGAGGAGTTGTTCCCTGGTTCCGATATAGACTGGTTCAATGCGGTGGAATTCATCCACTCGTTCAATCCCATGTCGCCCCCCGGATTCATACCGCGCGGAGATAGCGGTCTTATCATACACCAACACAGGGAGGGATTTCTCCGCGATGGTCTTGCCTTTAAACGACCAGTAAATCATCGGGCACTGAGCATAACAAATACC
>CAYGVY010000299.1:0-2078 GCA_964353435.1 uncultured Thermoplasmatales archaeon
CGTGATATGGGAAAACGCTTTGAACAGAGAGTCGACCAGGTAGGTAAAAATGTGGAGAATTGGTATGATCGTACATTTGGTGTTCTCGGACCGTTGCTTGCGAGTTTTATCTTTTTGATTATCCTGCGTCTTGTTATTGAAATTGCAAAAATCTCTGGGGACGAGGTTCCCGAGATGAGTACGATAACCGCAGTTATCCTCATATATCTCCTACCGCTCTTTGGTACAGCGCTTCTTTCTAACTATACATCGTACTTCGCGAGAAAATCGTATAAATTCAGGATTTTTTCGCCTCTTTTCCATTCGATGGCCCTAGTTATCATGCTGTGGATTGTTGCTCAAATCCTTCATTCCTTGCGAGACCGATTACAGATTGCAGACCTTGGAACCGCCGCGATAAATATTGAAAATATTTTACCAACGGTATTCGTTTTTGTCCTTCTCATTGGTTATGTGGTTATCGCGATGACGATGTCGCGTGAACAAGAAAGAAAACCATAAAAAAGAGGTTTTATATAGAAAGAATGATTATCATATGATTGGTTGGAGGCCGAGGTATGGTATATTGTGCGAAATGTGGAATACAAAACGATGATGATGCAATCTATTGTAAAAGCTGTGGGGCTCCGCTTCATGGTTCAAGACATGACCATGACCGAGAACGAGATCGAAGGTGTGAAGAGGAATGCGCTGGTGGAAAAAGCGGTCGCGGATGGGCGATGTTCTGGGGTGTTATTATCATCCTTATCGGTCTGGCGATACTTTTTGAAGTTGTCTTTAAAGAAATGGCGAAAACATATTCCTCACTTTCCTGGGTGAACACGGTTCAGTGGAACTGGATCTTTGCTGGTGTGATAGCGATTTTCATTATCATCTTTGGAATCCGCGTCATCTCCCGAAAATAATCGTAGATACATATATTTTGCAGGGTTCCGGACAGGAACTACAGAAACGTGTATGATGCCAGCGGGAGAGTTGAATCCTGGTGTCAAGCCAGAGGATACAAAGAAGGATCGTGTATAATCCATATTCTACTTTTCCTGAAAGTTCTACGATGCTCGTTGTAATGAAGAAGAAACTCAGAACCAATATTCCATTGGATAATACGTGAATGATCGAATGTCGACTCCCTTTTATGATTTCGAGGTACACAAGTGCTATGACAAACAGTCCGAAAAAGAGCAGCAGACGGGAGATGGTTGGTGGTGGGTAAGGAACAACAACAAATAGTGTCATCAGAATGATTGAAAGAAGACAACCGATGAGAAGGCCTAAGCATCCTGCACACCAGGTTTTGTTCAGAGATATCACTCTATGATTTTCGAAGGTTTTACAGTCCGGATGGTGACCCCGAAACGATCGTTGTAATGCCTCAGAATGGTTTTTTACTGTGTTCTCTTTCTTAGAAATGAATAGTCGTACCCAATTCGGACGCAGGCTAAAAGATAAACCAAAAACACAAATAACAATGAATACTCCTGCAACAACCATCTTTTCTAGTACTACCAGTGTACGGGTAGGAGCAGGTGTCATTGAAACAAATACGGCAAGAATAGCTGCTCCAGCAACAGAAAGCGCGAGATATGATAAAACGATCTTTGTTTGATTCAAATTAATCTCCTGAGTTTCTCAAGTACGAACTGCCCAGCCATATGTCGATACAATGTTCGTTTCAATTTATTTTTCGCCAGAACCCCTGCGATGTTTTTTGTAATCGACCCGTAAAAGGAACGGTAGCAGCGCCATAATTCCTCCTGGACTTCTTTTTTAGTGAGGGATTCTGTCGGCATAATTGCATGAGCCATATCATAATTCGAATAATTCGTATCTTCAATCCATCCGTTTTTCTTTGCTGTTTCATAGTAGATAGTACCTGGGAATGGTGTGAGTGGAGTAAAAATCGCAAAATCTGGGGCAAGTTCATGGCTGTACTCACGGAGCCGTTCAATTGATTCATGGGTATCTCTTCGTGCGCCAATAACAAACATCGCATGGGAAAAAATATCGTTTTGTTTCATTATTTTCATCGCTTGATATGCATCTTGTGTTTTGATTCCTTTCTTATATTCATTTAATAT
>CAYGVY010000300.1:0-2050 GCA_964353435.1 uncultured Thermoplasmatales archaeon
CCTGATTTTATTAAGATACAAGGTCTTCCCTTTGGAGCTGCAGCCTGGGGGATGAATGTGAAAGCATTGCAGACCATCTGCATCGTTAAAACCATAGTCGATACGGAAATCTGGGGGTATCTTATCGACCGACCTGAGCTTTTTGGTGTTGTCACCCTTAAGGCTGACAAGCAAGTCCACAGATCAGAATACCGCCTTACCCTTGACTATAAAGAAGATTATGATCTCATCAACCACCTCTACACGACAGTCCCCTTCAAAACAACCCTTAGATTAGAAAAAGTCGTTGAATACTTAGATAAACACCCGGAGATAGCTGCGTTAAACGCTCTCTGTGTCCAGCTCGATTTGGAACCAAAAATCAAAAAACAAATCGATAACAACTACCGTGAACATTTCCAAGAAATTAAAAAAATCAAACAAGGCATTTACACTGGAAAAATAACATGATACGCGATATCGTTTCTCTTCTGAGAAGAAAATGAACTTTTAATACTGGTTCGTCATTACCTTTGACTATCTTTCCAGCTGGGAACCTATGGGAAAAATCATACAACTCGGAACAAAGTATATTGGCGACAAACAGCCTTGTTTTATCATAGCTGAAGCAGGCGTGAACCACAATGGAAAACTTAATATTGCAAAAAAACTTGTAGACTCAGCTGTCTCTGCTGAGGCAGATGCAGTGAAATTTCAGACCTTCAAAGCCGAAGGAGTCGTCACAGACGACGTCGGTATCGCATCATACGCCAAGAAGAACATCGGAAAAAACCTCAAGCAACTCGAGATGATCAAACGCTACGAACTCACCTACGATGAATTCAAACAACTGAAAAAATATTGCGATCAAAAAAAGATATTGTTTTTATCCACCCCGCATTCATTTGATGCTATTGATTTCTTAGAAGACCTTGTCCCTGCCTATAAGTTTGGCTCTGGAGATCTTACCAATACTCCTGCGCTGCAATATGCAGCAAGGAAACACAAACCAATCATCTTGGGAACCGGCATGGCCACCCTTAGTGAAGTACGTGCCGCGATTCGAATGATTCATGCAACTGGGAACTATCACATAATCGCACTCCACTGTACTACCAATTACCCCTGCCCACTAGCAGAAGTAAACCTGCGTGCCATGCTGACCATGCAAAACACCTTGGGCTGTCTGGTTGGATACTCGGATCATACCATGGGTATGACCGTCCCGATTATGGCGGCAACTCTTGGAGCCGTGGTTATCGAGAAGCATTTCACTCTTGACAAGACACTATCTGGTCCTGATCATAAAGCATCGCTTGAACCAGAGGAACTCAAACAAATGGTGGCTGCGATACGAAACGTCGAAACAACCCTGGGGAGCTATGCGAAAAAACCCACACAATCTGAAAGAGAAATTATGAAACTGGTCCGAAAAAGCATTGTCGCGAACCAAAATATCAAAAAAGGTGCAATTATCCTTAAAAACATGCTTACTATCAAACGACCTGGGATCGGTCTTTCACCAACCCAAATAGAACAAATCCTTGGAAAGAAAACAAAAAAACCTATAATGAAAGATGAGCTTATTCGTCTGAATATGGTAGAATAATTATGAGAACGATTGCTGTCGTTACCGGTACCCGTGCAGAATACGGATATCTCAAACCTCTCATGCAAGCAATCCAAAAAGAGAAAGAGCTGGAATTACTGCCGATCATCACCGGGATGCATTTACTGCCTGAATTCGGAAATACCTACAAAATAGTCAAAAAGGATTTTCCTTCCGCAAAAAAAATCCCCATGACGATGAAAGGAGATCAACTCAAACATATGGCTGAGTATCTTGCGTCCGGCATCACTAATTTTGCTGTTTTTCTTGAAAAAACACATCCTGATATTCTTGTGATTCTTGGGGATCGTAGTGAATCACTCGCAGCAGCACTCGCAGCCTTCTATCTGAATATACCGATAGCGCATATCAACGGTGGGGACGTCAGCGGTACGACCATCGATGAATCCATCCGACATGCGATCACTAAAATTGCCCATATCCACCTTGTTCATACCAAAG
>CAYGVY010000301.1:0-2044 GCA_964353435.1 uncultured Thermoplasmatales archaeon
GGGATGTGGATGGAATGAGGATAGATAGACGTTTAACATTTATAGGTGTAATGTTAATAGTATTAAGTATGACCATGGCTACCCAATATGCCACGACGAAGGTTTCGTACACTTTTGGTATCGTTCACCCAAGCAACGCTGATATCAGATTTGTCGGATCGGATAATTCTTCCGATGCTGCTGGTCGGGTATTGCGTATCACCAACAACGCGAGCGGATCGCGAAATGTCGTTATCAGTCTTGGTGATTGGATGCCTAACTCTGTGAAGAACTATACCGCTGCGTTTGCGATTGTTAATGAAGAAGGCTTTAAGGTCAACATCACTCACATTAATATTTCAGGTACCGGAGCCTCCAACATTTCCATCTATCTGCATGGGAATCGGACCACGGATGCTGTGTCTGAAGTCGCCTCTGCAAAGGTTCTTTCGGTAAGTGCTGGGGTTTCGCAGCATACCGCCGCTAATTGCGAATGGATTTTAGGGGCTGGGGATGGAGACACAAGTACCATGAATGGTTCGGGTGTAAACAAAGTCCTAACGCCATGGGATACTACACAGCATGTTCGATATAATCATACGAGCACTCAGTTTGCTAAAAACAATACTCGTGATTACGTCTGGGTTCAAATCTCCATTAGCGTATCTAGTACTGCTCCTGATCAAGCAGCTGCGACTGGTCAGATCTGGATTCACTTCAAAGCAAACACCCATGCGTAATAAATAGTTACCTGAGTTGTTTTCTTTTTTTCCTTTTTTTTATATTCAATATTTTTGCAATAAGTCTTAAATAATTTTCGATGCCAATGGTTATAAGAAGATTACGCTCTCTGATCGTGTCCGTTATCCCTTATCTTCTACGAGAATATCTGATTACTTAACCAAATATATCGTGTAGAAATGTTTATATATAAGTTATTTCATTGGGCTTAAAAGCATATCGAAAAGTATAAAATAATTTTATGGGGGCGTTGGTAAATGGTACAAATGCAATCCAAGAAGAAAAAAGAGAAACGGCAGAGCATTGAAGAAATCATTCAGTGCCCTGAATGTAACAGTACACATTTAAGTAAAGATTATGCGCGTGCAGAGCTTGTCTGCGCGGATTGCGGCCTTGTTATTGATCAAGATTTCATCGACCATGGTCCAGAGTGGAGAGCGTTTGATAGTGACCAGCGGGAGAAACGAGCGCGTGTCGGTGCTCCAATGACCTACACGATTCACGATAAAGGTCTCAGTACCATGATTGGATGGAAAAACCGGGACTCCTATGGAAAATCTATTCCTACCAGAAACCGGGCACAGCTGTATCGACTTAGGAAATGGCAACGACGTATCAGAATTAGTGATGCAACTGAGCGGAACCTTGCGTTCGCGTTATCAGAACTTGACCGAATGGCATCTGGCATGGGTCTGCCGAGAACCGTGCGAGAAACCGCAGCCATGGTGTATCGAAAAGCAGTCCTGAAGAACTTGATTCGTGGGCGCAGCATCGAAGGAGTGTCCGCGTCGGCGTTGTATGCTGCATGTCGGCAGTGTAATGTGCCACGAACCCTTGATGAGATTGCTGCATCCTCGCGAGTCTCTCGCAAAGAAATCGGGAGAACCTACCGATTCATTGCTCGAGAATTAGGATTGAAACTGATGCCAACATCACCACAGGATTACATCTCACGTTTCTGCAGTGAACTGAAGCTTTCCGGTGACGTTCAGGCAAAAGCAATTGAGATCTTAAAAGACGCTGCTGACAAAGAACTCACTAGCGGTCGTGGTCCAACCGGAGTTGCCGCCGCATCGATTTACATTTCATCGATCTTGTGTGGTGAACGGCGGACCCAACGAGAAGTTGCAGATGTTGCTGGCGTGACAGAAGTTACAATCAGAAACCGATACAAAGAGCTTGCAGAACGACTCGACATCGACATTATCCTGTAAACAGCTATGACGCGTTGGTACACCGAAAAAAAGAAAGAGCATTTTTATAAAGAAGCGAAGCGAACCGGATATCGAGCCCGCTCTGCCTTTAAATTACAGCAGATTCAACT
>CAYGVY010000302.1:0-2043 GCA_964353435.1 uncultured Thermoplasmatales archaeon
TTGAGCGTCTGAGGGAATTCTGATGGGACTGAAACGGATTTACTATCAATGGTGTTTCGGTTGTTTTCTGCTTCTTTTTTTGATGATGGTATGGGTACCATCTTATGGCGCTGATGATTTTTACGCAGATATTTCCATTGATGTTGACTCATCTGGTTTTGTCACCCTCCAAGGTGTAACGAATTACCCGAATTTATTGATCAATAACACCCCGATGTATACCATAAAAAAACAGGGGTATTGGATACTGAATATCACAAAGGATACGGTTTTCTCTGATTTCATTTATGAGCTTTTATTGCCAAAAGGCGCCTCTATCAATTATATCAAATCATCAGGTTTCCTTCGTATTGAAGAACATGAGGGGCGTTTAGTAGTAAGCGGGGTCGGGGAGAATGAAACATTTACGTTACTTGTACAATATCAGATTGAAAAACTGGTGGGTGATACCGGCATATCTGAAAAAGATGCGGTGTCCCTCTTTTTAATCCTAATCATCGTGATTCTATTGATACTTCTCATGGTTTTTTATCTGAAGAAAAGAAAAAAGAACATTACCAATACTGTACCAAAAGAGGATGCACCCGCCAACGATTTAAAAGGGTTAAACAAACGTCAAAAAGAGATTATAACACTGCTGAGGGAGCGAAACCGACCTTTAACACAGACGGAGATCCAAAAGGAGCTAGACATCCCGAAGGCAGCGGTGTCACGCAATATCCATGGTTTGGAGATGAAAGGGTTTATCGAGAAGGAACAGATAGGGATGTCAAATTTAATCCGGCTGAAAAAACCGTAGCATCAGTTTTTGTTGTTTTGTTTCGGTATGTTCCGCTGTTTTCCGGTGAAATTTAATATGCTGTTTCAACCAATAGGTTGTTAAAGGCCTATGATGGCATGGACAAAAAGGCGTGGAATCATATGAGAAAAATATGGAGTTTGTTACTGGTGCCGATGTTAATGATATCTTTTTCGTCATTAACATTTGCCGAAGAAGCTGGAGATCACCCGGATAACGACCAAAACCCACATGATAATTCGGGGAATGACAACGAAACAGGGTCATCTGATGACAATAATGAAAATGAAACTGAGGATAGTGTAAATGAAACAGATGATGCCTTTGAAAACGAAACAGAAGATGAAATACAAATCATGAACGCTACCTTGGGCGCAGAGATACGTCTTTTGCAGCTTGAAAAAGCGATCATTAAAAATATACTGAAAGGCGAAATGGTTATCGCGGTGTTGAAATCATTGGAGTTTAATACCACCGAGCTGGAATCCCTGCTTGCAGATCTGAAAGCGGTCTTAGAGGATGTCGAAGCACTAAATGCCAGCGCAAATGATTCCGTCGCACGCTTCGTTGCGCTAAAACATGAAGCACGCAATGCAACCAAGTTATTCAAAGAAAGCCTCCATGCGTTGATAGATGATGTCACCCTTAGAGAAATCAGGGAAAGAGTCAGAGAACTTGTAGGGGACGATCTGCAGAATTATACACGGAGAATTCAAAACAGGATCCGACAGTTCAACAGCAACCAGGTGTATCGGTTATTTGGCATCATCGGAGAAGCCAACATGTCATTACTACAGGACTATCTGAATGGAAACATAACCCTAGATCAGCTTCGATTCCAGCTTAGTAAAACAATGAATCAGATGAACCATGAACGACAACACAAGGTGTTCTCTGAATTAAAGGAAGAACGAATACGAAACAAAATCCATGCCAAAGAATCCATGGATGACCTGAAGCACCACGGGAAAGGAAAGGATCATGGAGAATCACCTTAGCTAAGGAGACTGTAATTGATGATGAATAAAAAAATTCTTGCTGTATTGTTCCTTCTGCTTATCGTTGTATCCGCGACAGTCTCGTACAGGATTTTAAATCAGCCGGTAGCCCAAAATAACCAATCTAAGGGTTTGAGCGGAACCATCACCCAAGATGAGATGGCGGGGGAAATTAATAATATCTTTATCAATGAAACCCAGGAAATAGAGATCGGGGAAATGGTATAGGTCCTCTCTCTTTTTTTT
>CAYGVY010000303.1:0-2041 GCA_964353435.1 uncultured Thermoplasmatales archaeon
GGACGGAGAAGACCCACAGAAGGAGCATGCGTTGGGGGGATCCGGTGGCCCCCATCCTGCTGCTCCAGGGTGTCATGATGATGATCGTCAGACCGGCGAGAAGCAGGCCCGCGAACATTATGTAGCGGAGCGTCTTCTCTGCAATGCCTTTCATCTCGGTCCTCCTTGCCGTATTGTCCAAGAAGCGGCTACGCAGAACTAGCGACGATGACTGAGTGCAGGCGCAGCCACCCCGTCAGGCGGATGTGCCTCCTATGGCTGAGCGCAGGAGCGACAGCGTGCCGGACTGGCGGTGTCATGCCTCGGACGGACGCCGAGAAGAACCGGCACGGCGAATTCGGTCGATGGGGCGCTTGGGGTGAGGGCAGCAGCTGCTGGGAGGCGCCCTGCGTGGCTGAGGGGGATACTCGTGTCGGCTTGTAGATACTCCTACAGTACGCCACTGTCAATAGGGAACGGCCGAGGGTGTTGAAGAATACCGGGTAGATTCGCGTCCTGAGCGAGATCACCCTAGAATGGGCCCGCCGGGAGGGCCAGGCCGATGAGCTCGGAACGGTTTCAGGCACAGGATCGCGGATCGTTCTTTGGGGACATGATCTACGACCGGGTGGTGCCGGCAGACCACTTCCTGCGCAAGCTGGAAGAGCTGGTTCCGTGGGACCGGTTCACCCGCAAGCTGGTGAAGTGCTATCGGGGGAAGGCCCGCCAGGGGCGTCCGCCGTACGATCCGGCCGTTCTGCTGAAGATGCTGCTGGTGGCCTACCTGTACAACCTGTCGGAGCGGCAGACGGAGGTCGTGGCCCGCGACAGCCTGTCCATCAAATGGTTTCTGGGATTGGGGGCTGATGAAGCTCCCCCGGACCATTCGACCCTGACGGCCTTCAAGCGGCGGCTGATCGACAACGGGCAGGTGGCGCCGTTCGAGGCGATGTTGGCCGACATCGTGCGTCTGGCGCAGGAGAAGGGGGTACCGTTCGGCTCGATCCAAGTGATGGACAGCGTGCACACGGTGGCCAACGTGAACGTGGACAAGGATCACCGGCGGCGCAAGCATCCAGGCCGAGGGCCGCGTGATCCGGGGGCCGGCTGGGGGGTGAAGGACAGCTGGCCGGGCAAGACCGCCCAGGGGGAGACCAGGCGGGACGAGCAGGGGCGGGTGGTGAAGGACAAGCTGTCATTCTATGGCTACAAGAGCCACGTGAGCCTGAACGCCGAGGCGCAGATGATCACCAGCTTGAGGGTGACGGCGGGAGGCGCCTACGACGGGCATCAGTTGCCGGCGTTGCTGAAGCAGGATCTGGATCAGGGGCTGGTAGTGGGAACGGTGGCGGCGGACAAGGGCTACGACGATGGGGCCAACCACGAACTGCTGCGGGTGAAGGGAGTGCATTCGGCGATCCGCTTGAACGACTATCGCACGCAGAAGAAAGACAAGAACAAGGAAGTCTGGCTGGCGTTGCGGGCGACGCCCGAGTACCAGCAGGGGGTGAAGGAGCGCTACAAGATCGAGCGCAAGTTTGGGGAGGGCAAGCAGGGGCACGGGTTGGGAAGGTGCCGCTACTTGGGGCTGGTGCGGTATGCCATCCAGGCTTTCCTGACGGCTCTGGCCCTGAACCTCAAACGGATGGTGAGAGTGCTGACCGGGGCGAACTTCAAAGGCAGGGCCAGCGCCGCTGGGTGAAGCCGCAGCGGGAGGTCAGAACCGAGCGGATGAAGAGATCCACAGGAGGCCAGCCAGAGAGAGACACGAAGCCCTAAGCGGGCGCAGACCCCTCAGACAGGCTGCTCTCTCACCAGGAGGGTCGCTCCAGAGGCTCGCTGAGGCCTCTCTTCTGACCCAGACCGGCTTTCTTCCACACCCTCCCAGGGCGAGGGTGTTGAAGAACGCCGGGCAGACTCGCGTTATGAGGCAGAGCGACCTAGAATGGGCCCGCCGGGAGGGCGAGGCCGATGAGTTCGGAACGGTTCCAGCGACAGGATCGCGGCTCGTTCTTTGGGGACATGATCTACGACCGGGTGGTGCCGGCAGACCACTTCCTGC
>CAYGVY010000304.1:0-2022 GCA_964353435.1 uncultured Thermoplasmatales archaeon
ACCCATATATCATTTTCACCTGCACCAAAAGAATATGTTTTCGCTGTGATAATAAATCCGTTATCATTCGTTAACTTAATGTTCGGGTTATAATCCTTATTGACTCCACCTAAGGTTTTCTCCCATACTTTATTCCCATCTCCATCAGTTTTAATCACCCAGATATCAGCATTACCAGCACCAAATGAATAGGTTTCTCCCACGATGATATATCCACCATCAATGGTCTGCTTAACTGTATAACCATAATCATAATCCGTCCCCCCGAAGGTCTTCATCCAACCACCAGAGGTTAGCAACGGAATCGGTGATGCATCAAAAAACCGATGATTTATCTGCTGTTCATCTCTCCCGAATGGTGTTAATGCAAGGGTGGATGTGCTCAATATCAACAGCAGACATACAAATATGCTGACTATTATTTTTCTCATACTCTCTTTCTCCACATATTACTCTATTCTAATTACCCCCTGATAATAAACGGACCAAGCAGAAAACAGTTCAGTGTTTTTCCGATGCAACCGACTGTAACACGAATGGTCACTGGACCAAAACCGATGAGCATCCCTTCAACTTCGATGGTTGTTTCTCCACCTGCAGGTAGCATTCTAATGGTTCCACTCTTCTCCGTTCCCATGAAAATTTTGCCATCCATTTGTATAGACCAATTCACATCTTCAAAATCTTCTTCTCCCGTATTTTGTATCGTCCATGAAAAACCATGATTCCTCTTAATCGTAATTGATGGTTTTCCAAGCTTCACAATGACAATATTACTACCTCCTGCTCCCATTGATTCAGTAGATCCTGCGATAAGATAATACTGATTTACAGTCTGTTGCACGGTATGAAACATGGTCCATTCGAACTTATCCCCACCTACAGTCATATCCCACTGATCAACTCCCTGAGCATCGGTTTTCATGAACCACATATCACCATTTCCTTCACCATACGTATATGTCCACCCGGAGAGGATATACCCACCATCATAAGCCGTCTGAATACCGCAAAGGCAATCGCAATTACCTCCTCCATACGTTTTATCCCATTGTTTGTTTCCAGCTGCATCGGTTTTAATGATCCACCCAGCCCCTGTCCCATCCTCTTCCCATCCATAGGTATGGGCAATACCTGCGATAATATATCCTCCATCCGCTGTTTGAACAACTCCATACCCTTCATCCCACCGGTTCTTTGCAGGGGGTTTATTAAACATTTTTTGCCACTGAAGAACACCATTTTGATTGATCTTGATTAATCCGATATCAAGGATATGCGTTCCACTGAGAGATGAATCCGTTCCTCCAGTAAAGACAAACCCATGATCACGCGTCTCAATAATATCATAACCCCAGTCATACCCCTTTGTACCATAGGTGATATTCCAGAGCTCGTGCCCATTTTGATCTGTTCTAATAATCCAATAATCATTGGGGCCGTCACCGTACGATTTGGTACCACCACAGATAATAAAGCCACCATCAGACACTTGCTTCACAGCATACCCCTGATCCATGTCGGATCCACCAAATGTTCTATTCCAGAGTTCATTTCCCATTTGGTCTGTTTTTATAAGCCATGCATCTTCATCACCAGCACCGTACGAGGATGTTCCCCCAACAACAATGAAGCCATCGTCACTTGTTTGGTGCCCGTCAAATCCATAGTCACTATGACTACCGCCATATGTTTTATTCCATTCTTCTAGTCCATAGTTATCTACTTTAACTAGCCAGACATCACCGCCACCTGAACCAAACGATGATGTATCACCAACAAGAATACATCCCCCATCTGTTGTTGTGTCCAGAGCTGAGCATTGATCACTTCTCCTTCCCCCAAATGTCTTGATCCATATAACAGGAGATTCGTTGAAAGAATAATTTTGTATTTCGTTTGTATTTCCAGTATTTTCGCTTATCCATTCTTTTTCTTCTGCTTGAAAGTTTAAAAAAAGAAGTGCTAAAAAAAGAGTACAAACTAAGATTCCAATAATTGCTTTTTTTCGCATACTTTCTT
>CAYGVY010000305.1:0-2016 GCA_964353435.1 uncultured Thermoplasmatales archaeon
TGTGTCGGATACTGGGTCACACACCATCGGAGCTCTTTCTTCGCAGCCCGGTCAAGGAATATCTTATGGATCTGCTGATGCGCCACGCTACTTATTACTTGTTTTTTCGGATCGATGTTCGTCATGTTCCGCGTATTCTCAGGGCTGATAATGGAAAGGCTGGCGTCGATATGCTCGATTTCAAATTTACTGATAGGAGATACGTATTTCAGTTGATTTTCTGAGGAGTTCCTGTAATAAATCTCTGCAAGCCCATCGATACCAATATGGGTGAACGGATGTGCTCCGACCTCAACAGCTTGTGTATAAACTTCTTTAATCAACGGCGCAGCGAGATGACTCCCCGATAGTACAAACAAATCGTTTTTCTTTAGACTCAAAGAGTGATGGACCAAAATATTGGCAAATTTCTCTAATCGTTTGTCAATCATACTATATTCCCAGTACGGCAACAAGTGAAATGATAAAAGAGTTTCCTGTCGATTTAGATTTTTTCCCAGTCTTTTAACACGGATGCCCAACGATATTTATTAATCTCATCAATCTCATCGAGTTTCTTAATGATACGCTCGTAGCCTTTCATAAGGGTACGCGTCGATACCTTCACCACGAAATCATACTTCCCTGTTGTGATCGTCACATGAGTGACACCACGGATATTCCACAATTTCTGCATCGTCTCCCGCAACGGACGACCAGTTTTCACAGTAACGAAGATATATGCTTTGACAACGGTGAGTGCAAACGATATGATACCCATCACAATCATTACTATTCCAATGATTTTGATAATAAGCATTACAGGATCTGTGGAAAAGTCAGTAATAACACCTAACTGGAGTAGAATAATTGAGAAGGGGATTGCAAAGATAATTGTCGAGGCACGAAGGGCGTTATTCACACTGGCTTTTCCCATACCAAGAGAACGAATGTACAAGACATACGCGAAGAACGTTGTACCCATGGTGAGTGCGAGCAAGAGGAAATAATACGGATTAATTGATGTTGTGAATGCAGCGATGAGATGACCACCGCTCGTGAAAATATCAAAGATAAAAAGAATGACGGTAGTAAAAATACAAGAAAACACAACGTTCCATAAACGAATATTGATAGAGTCATTCGGTTTATTGTGAATTCTCATTATTTTTAATTTTCTTTGATAGATCGAAAAGACAGCCCAGGTTGGATTCACCACAAGGAACACGATAATAATCGGAAGCCACTGAAACTCTCCTGTTAAACTAATTGATGCGAGAATCGCACCAAACGTCACGATAACCGAAGATTGAACCTCAACGAGTGTTGGGACGTCTTTTTCTGTAATCGATTCCATAAGGAGGAGATACAAGATGACTATTTGAGAAAACGACAGGATCACGGATGGATCTTGAACAGTTGACACGATTGCACAATACCCGACGGTATTGATCGCGTTCATAAGGCCGGCAACAAGATGGTATTTCATCTCGCTTTTCTGCACCATACGCACCTGTTTAAAAGAGGGATCAAGGATTTTTGCTCCGACGCTTTTCCCTTTGAATTTTATCGACAGAGTCAGTGAAATCAAAAAAGTAACTATAGCTCCTACGAAAAAGAGAGAAAAGGCAAACGCCCAAGGATCATATTTAAACGCTGATTGACCACCAACAAAACTATCAATCCCAGTGACTGCGGCAGTAATAAAGGAAGATGTGATCGCCAGGACATAAAACAGGTATTTTTTCCTAATGATCATGCTTTCGTCTCATTATTGGAGGCTTATTTCTTTCTCGATGATTTGGGTGGTTGTTTTATTCACTCCCTCGACCATTTGGAGTTTATCGGTGACATCTAAGAGCTCTTCAAGGTTTTTCACCTGTGCTCTGACGACAATATCGTACTCACCAGCAATTATCGAAATCTTTGCGACATTGTCAATTTGTCTCATTTCTTTGATTGCTTTATCGCTTTTCCCTGGTTGCATCGTTATCAGGATGTATGCGCTAATCATGGTTCTTCACCCATCTTTCACGC